>CAYWHT010000552.1:0-3322 GCA_964458135.1 uncultured Saprospiraceae bacterium
GACACTGCCAAAGCGCAAAGTTACTTATTGCACAGTGTACTAGGACGCCCGAGAATGACGGGCCCTGTGAAATACCGGAGGTAAAGCTTCGCTTTATTTCACAGGGCGAGCAGTTTGGCTTCGCAGTAGATGAATTCATGCATAATCCGGGTTAATTCCCGGGGCGCCAGGCGCCGAGGATTTGGTCTTCAGGGGCGGAAACCATGGCCATCAGGCTCAGGCCATTCAACAGAGTTAAATGCGCTAAAACTTGCATGATAATGGGGGTTTATAGTGTCTTATACGAATTAATCAATGATCATCCCGTGTTCTCAACCCGTACTCTTCAACCCGCCCGCCAGTGCATTCACCAACAATAGCAGCTTCCACAACAACGAGTCGCTCTCCTCCGGCTTACTTTCCTTAAGCTTTCGCCATTCCCGGAGCGAGCGTATTTGAATGCGGTGCAATATTTCCAGCGCCTCTTTCCGCAGCTTAATGTTTTCCAATCTGGAGATGCGGCGCTCTTCCACCGCACCTCCCATCAGCTTGTTAATCTGTTGGAGGCCGGTTTCGTAATCGGCCATCAGGAGGTTCATCAATTCTTCTTTCGCCGCCGGGTCGGCCACCATATCGGCAAAAGCACGCATGATGTCCGGGTCGGCATTCAGGAGGTTCGTCTCGATCTGGATGAGGCTGTATTTGAGGACGGGCCATTCGCGGGCGGCGGTTTTTAGCAACTCCACGTCTTCGGGGTGTTGCTCGATAAATTGACCGAGGGCGGTGCCGGCGCCGAACCAGCCGGTAAGGTTAAACCTTGATTGGTTCCAGCTGAATACCCAGGGGATGGCGCGCAGGTCCTGCAGCGATCGCTGACCGGTGCGCCGCGCGGGCCGCGAGCCGATCTTGGTTTGTTCCAGCACGTCGATGGGGGTGGCCTGACTGTAAAAGCTGATAAATTTGGGGTGGTCGAGCAATTGGCGGTACGTTTGGCGCGCCATGCCGACCAGGCGGTCCATGATGTCGTAAAGCTTGGGCTGCGGAGGCCTGGTGGCCGGCCCGATGGCCTGCCGCGCCGTACCCGAAACAAACATCTCCAGGTTGTAGGAGGCGTTCAGGCGGTTGGCGAATTGGTTGGCGATGGTTTCGCCCTGCACCGTCATTTTGATGTGACCGCTTACCGAACCGGAGGGCATGCTTTCCAAAAAGCGGTGGATCTTGCCCCCTCCGCGGCTGATGGTGCCGCCGCGGCCGTGAAAAAAGCACAGCTTGACGCCGTGGCGGTCGCCTACCTTAGTTAATTCTTCTTCGGCTTTGTAGATACTCCAGCGGCTGGTCAATATCCCGCCGTCCTTATTGCTGTCGCTGTAGCCCAGCATCACTTCTTGGATATACGGTTGCTCTTTAGCGCGGCGTTCCTGCATGATGGGGTGTTGCAAAAAAGCCTCCAGGATGTCGGGCCCGGCAATCAGGTCATCGATCGTTTCCAGGAGGGGGACGACGGGGAGAGGGGCGTCATTTAAGCCGACTTCCCGCAAGAACAGGAAGACGACAAGCAGATCGCTCAGACTTCGGGTCATACTGACGATAACGGAGCCGATGCCCTCCGGTCCGTAGCGATCTATATACTGTTTCACTTCCCGGAGATAGCCGAGCACATTATCCGCTTCGGGCCCGCAGGAGCGGCCGGCCACCACAAAGGGGCGGTTGCTCTGCAATTCCCGGTTGAGAAAGGCCAGTCGCTTTTCCTCATCCCAGCCGGCGTAGTCGGCATCCGCAAAGCCCGAGGCTTCCAGCATTTGGGTGATGGCCTTTTCGTGGTATTGGCTATTTTGCCGGATATCCAGTTTGGCCAGGTGGAAACCGAAACTTTCCACCAGCCGCTCTACCGGAAAAAGGTCATCCCTGGCGATTCGCGCCGCCTTCAGGTCGATTAAAACCTGGCGTAATTTTTTTAATTCCGCCGCTAAATCGGCCGCCCGGCGATAATAGGTGATTGCCCCGAGTTCGAAGCGTTCGGCTATGGTGTTGTCCAGGCGGACCACCATCAGATTGACGAATTGGCGCAGGGGTTCGGAGGGGTTGCGTTCGAGCGCTTTTTGCCCGGCTTCGCCGAGCATTTCGGCTTGTGTCTGGATATCGTTAAGAAATTCCGGGGGGAAGGTGTTCATGTAGCTGGAGAAACTGAGTTTCCGCACCAAATGTTGCAGTTCCCTGCGAATCATTTGTAGGGATGCCTGCCGGTGCAACTGCAGGGTAGAGGCGGTGAAATCCGGGGTGACGAAAGGGTGCCCGTCGCGGTCGCCGCCCACCCAGCTTCCGAATTGCAGTTTGGGAAATTGCTCCGGCCATTCCAGCAGCTTCGGCGAGAATCCGGTGTTTTGCCAGGCTTCGATCAACCGCTGGTCGGTCAGGCGCAAGGCTTCCGGAAACACGTTGACAAAATAGTGCATGAGGTTACTGCGCTCATCGCTCAGCCTGGGCTTTTGCAGATAGATTTCGCCGGTGCGCCACCAGCGTTCCAGCAGGCTTTTGATCTCCTGGCGGATCGCGGCCCGTTCGGAGGTAGACCATACCGGATTTTCCTTTTTCACCAGCAAGACGTACATCTCCCGGTGCATATCCAATACGGTGAGGCGTTTGGCTTCGGTAGGGTGGGCCGTTAAGACCGGCCTGACTTGGATATCGGGCAAGGATTGTGCGATCTGCCGTTCGTCCAGGCCGGCATTTTTCCAATGTTCCAGCGTCTCTCCCCACGAGCCGCGGGTGGCCTCCAGGCCGAATTGGGTTTCGGTTTTCCGGCGGAACTGGGTGGCCGCGTTTTCTTCCACCAGATTGAGCAATTCGAAAGAGATGCCGATGGTCTGGGCCAGCTTTTCATCCGGCACCGTGGCGGGGTCTGCGGAGGGCGGGTCACTGTCCAGGGGAATCACTTGCGCCAGGTCTTCTTCGCCCAACGATTGCAGCATTTCTTTAAAGGTGGTGAGGAGTTCCCGGAAGTCGGTTCTGATCTTTTGAAGACCTTCCAGTTCGAGGGCCGCCTTGGTCATGGTTTCGACAGGGTTTTGGTGACGATCAATACAGTTTTGGTTGACTATTTATTTGAACGCGCTGCATTGGGTTCCGGTTCTCACTTTTTCAACCCGCGCTCCTTTCCAGTACCGGATCATTTTATTGTCTTCATCTTCTCATAATTCAATCTTATTAATCTTGGCACAAGATTCCTAAATATTCTTTCCAAACGCCTACTTCATTTTAGTTTTTCTAATATCCAAAATTTGAAATGGTACTAGTACCCTGTGTAATAAGTAGCTTTGCGCTTTGGCAGTGTCTTTTGGCGAAA
>CAYWHT010000553.1:0-3314 GCA_964458135.1 uncultured Saprospiraceae bacterium
GGAACTCCGAGGAGCGAAGCGACGATCAGCGAAGCTAAAAAGAGCCAGTCAGCATGCACCATTTTTGGGTTGACAGACTGTAATGCCGGAACGAAGAGGCTAAACGCCGCACCCGCTACACTACTTAAAGTTGGGAAGGAGCTTAAAAAAATAATCGGTGGATTTTTAAATAGCAGCAGCCATGACTTACAAGACCATTTTCTCCGGGCGGCTCGAATTCGGCAACGCCCGGAGCTTCGACAAAGTGCTGACGATGTACCAGCACCGGGTGGAAAACTACTACAAGATGGACGTCCTCCTCAAGGAAGAGGAAGTATTCATCGAGGAAGCTCACGCGCTGGACGTGCCGCGCTTCATTACCCAGTCCAACGAAAAAAGTTGGAAAAATACCCTCAGCGTGCTGGAATTTGTCGCCCAGTACGCCATTGCTGGCAGTTTGAACGCCTGGATGGTGGATGAAGGGAAAATCAAGCAACAGCACGTGATCGAACCCACGAGCGACAAAGCAGCCGTGCAATCTTTTCTCAGTGGCCGGGAAATGGTGCAGGAACGCGGGCGTGAAAGTGAAGCCATGCGGGCCTTGAGCCGGGCCATCGAAAAGTACGCCCGCCACGCGCTGGCCTACGAGCGCCGGGGATACGTCAATTATTTGCTACACAACTTCTCCGACGCCCTCTACGATTTTTCCAAGAGCATCGATATCAACCCGAAAAATGCCGATCCCTACATCGGACGGGCCCAGGTGTATATGTCCCAAAAGGATTACACCGCGGCTATTCCCGATCTGGACAAGGCCATCAAGAACTCCATTCCCTTGCAGGATGTCTACTGGCGGGCCCGCCGCCTGAAGGCGGATTGTCACCTCGCCCTCGAAGAGTACGATAGCGCCGTATTCGAGCTAAGGCTTTTTACCAAGCGGCAATTTGGCCCGGAAAGCACCAACTACAAGTGGCGCAAAAAAGCACTCGCCGATTACGGCAAAGCGCTACTACAAACCAACGCTCTAAAAGACGCCATCGACGCCTTCAACCGCGCCCTGGGGCTGACCGGAAACCAGAAAGATCTCAACAACGAAGCCGAGCCGTTCCTGCTGCGGGGCATTGCCCTCCAACGGATGGGCCAATCCGGCTTCCGCCAGGACTGGCAAGAGGCGGCAAGCCTGGGTTCCAAGCGGGCGGCCCGCCTGTTGCAAACCGCATAGAGCTCGCCGGGCTGCTGTAAAGATTAATTCTTGTTATCCACTTATGAAATGGTCATCTCCCTTACGGAGCATGACCATTTTTCGTTCTAAGCGGGAATATTCTTACTTTTATAGTACTAAAGATTAGCCCTATGTTACGCATCTTACTCCTCCTTATCTTCGTTACGATGGGGCAGCACGCCCTGCAGGCTCAGGGAAAGTTTACCACCCCCGAAACCGCCGATGAAAAAGTACAAAAGTGGCATCAGGAGGCTATGAAGGCCAACCGCAGCGGCAATTACGCCAAAACGCTCGAGTGGCTGGAAAAAATCCTGGATCGCGACCCCAAATTCGTCGAAGCCTACATGCTGACGGCCGCCATCAACTACGATCGCGGCAATCTGATCGAGGCCGAACAGTACTTCGAACAGGCTATAAACCTCGCCCCGCGCTACGACGATATCGTCTACTACCAAATCGCCCTAACCGAGCTCAAACTCGAAAAATACGAGGAAGCCGCCCACCACTTCGAGACCTTCCTCGAAATGAAACCCCGCAGCAAATCGCTACGCCAACGCGCCCGGGGCCACCTAGCCAACGCCCGCTTCGCCACCCAGGCTAAGAATAACCCGGTGCCCTTCGATCCCCAACCGCTGAACTCCAATATCAACACCCCCGCTTACGAATACCTGCCCGCCCTCACCGCCGATGAATCCAAGCTCATCTATACGGCCAAAGAGATTAAAGGGCAGGAAGACTTTTACATTGCCGAACGCAAGGACGGCGTTTGGCAAAAGGGCAGGCCCCTAAAAGCCCTGAATACCCCTTACAGCGAGGGCGCACAGACGATTTCCGCCGACGGGCGCCTGCTGGTATTCACCTCCTGCCACCGCCGGCAGGGATACGGCAGTTGCGACCTCTTCTTCTCCGAAGTGCGCAACGGACGCTGGACCCGCCCCACCAACCTCGGGCCCACCATCAATACGCAAGCCTGGGAATCGCAACCTTCCCTCTCTTCGGATGGCAGGACGCTCTACTTCGCCAGCACGCGACCGGATTCCCGCGGAGGTAGCGATATCTTCGTCAGCCAACGCCTAGAAGACGGCAGCTGGGGAAAACCCCAAAACCTCGGACCGGTCATCAATACTTCGGAAGACGAGCAATCGCCCTTTATCCATTTTGACAACCAGACCCTCTACTTCAAATCCAAAGGACATCCCGGCATGGGGGAATTTGACTTGTACATTTCGCGCCGGGATACGGCGGGCGAATGGAGCGTACCGGAAAATTTGGGGTACCCCATCAATACTTCCGATAACGAAAGCGCGCTCACCATCAGCCTCGATGGCCGTACCGCCTACTTCGACAGCGACCGCAACAGCGAGAACGAAACGACCGATATCTTCCGGTTCCAACTCTACCCGGAGGCCCGCCCCCAACCCGTCACCTACGTCAAAGCCACCGTTCGCGAGGCCGGCACCCGCCGCCCCTTACGCGCCAACATTGAACTGATGGACCTGGACCGGGAGGAAATCTTCACCACCTCCAGCACCGATAACGATGGCGAATTCCTGATCTGCTTGCCCATCGGCAAAGACTACGCCCTCAACGTCAGCAAAACCGGCTACCTCTTCCATTCCGAACATTTCGCCCTGGCCGAAAGCCGCACCGTCGAAGAGCCCTATCTGCTCGATATCGAATTGCAACTGGTCATCGATCAGCTCCCCGACCGCGCCAACCGGAAGCCCAAACCGGTAGTGCTCAACAACGTCTTCTTCGAAACGGGCTCGGCCGCCCTACAGCCCCGATCCCGCATTGAGCTCAACCGCCTCAAAGACCTCCTGGAAGAAAACCCCGGCATGCGCATCCAAATCAACGGCCATACCGACAACGTGGGCAGCGACGAAGACAACCAGCAACTCTCCAAAGCCCGCGCCAAAGCCGTACGCGACTACCTCATCGAGCAGGGCGTCGCCGCCGAACGCCTGGAATACAAAGGCTTCGGCGAATCCGAACCCGTTGCCAACAACGAAACGGCGGAAGGACGACAGAAGAACCGACGAACGGAGTTTATTGTGCTGGAGTGAACTACCCACCAACTGAAGATTGGTGGGCTTCGGGCTTCCCAGAGAAT
>CAYWHT010000554.1:0-3294 GCA_964458135.1 uncultured Saprospiraceae bacterium
GCAGGGCGAATATTGTGTAACGGTAACCGATGACGAGGGGTGCGCTGTTGAGGAATGCATTAATATGTTCCTGAAACTGAAATTTGCCTCGGTGAACATCAGCAAAGCCTGTGCCGAGGATGCATCCGGTGGGATCACCGTGCAAGTTCAGGGTGGACTAAGCCCCTATGCCTATAATTGGGAAACCGGCGCCCAATCCAATGAACTTACCGGCGTGGCTGCCGGAACCTATAACCTGACGGTTACGGATGACAAAGGGGACGTCTTGAACGGCCGCTTCGAGGTCGACGAATTTGACCCCATCGTCGTCGAGGCTAGCATAACCGACGTAACGGGCAGACGAGATAACAACAATGGCGCTATCGAACTTTCCATTTCGGGAGGCACCCCGGTTTATACCGTAAACTGGGATAACGGCGCAATGGGAGAAACGCTGCAAAACATCGCCGCCGGGCAGTACTGCGCTACGGTCACCGACCAAAGCGGATGCTCCACCGAAGCCTGTTTTGATGTCGAGGCGATCGCCGTTCCACTGGCCGTGGAAATAGAAGCTGCGGACGCCAGCTGCGGCGACGCGGCTGACGGTACGCTTAGCATGAATATTCAGGGCGGCGCCCGCCCCTACCAGGTTGAATTTTCCGACGGGCTTACCCGCCAGGGTATTACCGGCATGCTGATGCGCGAAAACTTGCCTCCGGGCACCTTAAACTATACCATTACCGACGCCAACGGCGAAACCCTCCAGGGTATGGTCCGCATCGGCGGGCCCGATCCCATTGTTTTGGAAGAAGCTATCGTCAGGCATGATCCGGAAGATCCTGGCTGTACGGGAAGTATTGACCTCGTCCTTTCCGGAGGCGCCGGCGGCTACAATGTGCAGTGGAATGCGCCCAATGCCGGTAACCCGATCATCAATCTTTGCGAAGGTAATTTCATTGCGACGGTTACCGACGCCAACGGCTGTCAGAAAACCTTCGAAGGCATTGAGCTGACTACCTTCGCCCTCGATGGAGAAGTTATCGCTTCTAGTTGCCCCGAAGCCCTGGATGGGGGGATCGACCTCACAGTAGAGGGCGGCTCGGCGCCTTATAACTTTTCCTGGCAAAACGAACGAGGAGAAACCGTAGCCACTTCCGAAGATCTGGAAAATGTGGATCCCGGTAACTATACGGTTACGGTGGAAGAGCAATCCGGAAACACCCTGGTTAGAACTTACGAGGTGACGACGGCCTCCATGCTGGATTTAACGGTAGAGGTAACCTCCACCGGGCCAGATGGTCACAGCCTGAGCTGTCCGGATGCCGAAGACGGCAGCCTGTTGGCTACGGGTGTCGACGGCGCCGGGGGGTACGTCTACGAATGGACCCGCAACGGAGAATTAATTGGTATGGATGCGGCGCTGAGTAACGTCGGTCCAGGCACCTACGAGGCTACCGTCATCGATGAGAACGGCTGTTCCATGACCCGTTCCGTAGAGCTGACCGCCCCCCCCAAAATAAGCTTGAACCCGAGTATCGGATTCATCAGTTGCAGCGGCGCCCGCGACGGCGAGATTATCGTCAATGCCCGTGGAGGCGCTGGGGAATTCACCTACCAGTGGAGCAATGGGGGCGTCGGCAATCGCATCAGCAATTTGCGGGCCGGCAGTTACGCCGTGACCGTAACCGATCAAAACCAATGCACCACAACCGAAACTTTCGAAATCGACGATCCGGAACCCTTGACCGTGACAATCGAAACGGAAGCCGCCAACGACGGCTGTAACGGAACGGCTACCGCTATCGTCAGCGGAGGAACCGGACCCTACACCTTTGAATGGCAAAACTTGAATGGTAGTATAGGTAGAGACTCTATCCTCACGGGGCTTTGCCCGGGAGAGTACCTGCTCATGGTTACCGACTTCAACGGCTGTACCGCCGTGGACGAGGAACTTACTTCCGCCCTGGTTGAAGACCGGCGCTTCCCCTGTTCCGAAACCGTCAATGTGATTTCTTACAACGAGGACGGCAATAATGACTTTTTCGATATTAAGTGTGTAAAGAGTTTCAATAGAAATCAGCTCGAAATCTACGATCGCTGGGGGCAGCTGATCTTTGAAGCTGAAAATTACAGCAACAATTGGCCCCGGGCCGGCCAGCCAGAAGAAGATTTGCCCGAAGGGGCCTACTATTACGTCCTGACCTATACGGATAACAATGGCGTCGAACAGCAACTTAAAGGCTCCATTACCTTGGTACGCGATTAAAGAGCATTCATACCCCTTTCCGCAAATGAAAGGGGGCTTTCCCAAACTACTAACCGATTTTGACTATGAAAAAATTAATTCTACTCTTTATCATATTAGTGGCCGGCCTTAAGCTGACTTACGGTCAGGACGAAGCGATCTTCAGTCATTACTACCTCAATCCGGTTATCGTCAACCCCGCCGCCGCCGGATTCAACGACCAACACACCATCCTCTTCAATGCGCGCGCGCAATGGACGGGCTTCCCGGACGCGCCCAAAACCGTCTCGGCCCTTTACCACGGAAGTATCGGGCCCATCTTCGGGGTGGGCGCCCGCGCCGTAACCGAAACGATGGGGGAATTGACCCGCATCAAGGGGGAGCTGAATTTTGCTTTCCGTTTTCCCCTCGGCGCCGATGAAGATATCATGCTGGCAACGGGTATCGCGGCCAAAGTACAGCAAACCCGCTTGAGCGATGACTTTATGGGAAGCAATATCTTTGATCCCGATCAATTCCTCATGGAAGCCACGAATGGAGAAAATGTTTTCGATGCCGGGCTAGGCGTGCACGCGACCTTCTCCGAACGCACTTTTGTGGGCTTGTCGTTTTCCAACTTGGTGCAAACCCGCCTCGACGGCATTGTTACCGATACGGAGCAACAATCCCTCTTCCAGTATTACGTTTTTTACGCCGGCCACGAATTCGACCTGGTGCCTAACCAGTTCACCCTCGAACCTTCCATGATGCTGCGGCAGATTCAGGATGCGCCCTTCCAGGTGGACCTTAATATGAAAGCGGGATTCTTCCTCAACAACGGACAGCAGCTCCTCGCCGGCTTGTCTTACCGTTCCCTGGGCGCCGTAGGCGTTTTGCTGGGAACCGATCTCAGCAATTTCCAGGTCTATTACTCCTACGATACCTCTTTTCAGAATTTTCAGCAATACAATGGGGGATCGCACGAAGTTACGGTGGCCATCCTCTTTAGCAATGATCAACGCAAACGCCCCTACGGACGCTAGTACACTGTGTAATAAGTTCTTTGATGTTTTGGGAGGGGTATTTTGGCG
>CAYWHT010000555.1:0-3290 GCA_964458135.1 uncultured Saprospiraceae bacterium
CAAAAAATGGCTAATTTTCGACTCAAAGACCAAACCCGCAATGGGTTCAATGCTATCCCGGACATCCCTAACCGGATAACCCAGGAATCAAGATCAGCACTACATGCAGCGATCGCAAGTGGTTTGGGGGGTGTTGGAAGAGGCTTGTAAAAACATTTGATTTAACACTTGATTATTTATTGAACAGTGTTTATATTGCGGAAGCAAATTTACAAAGATGGGTGTAAAAGACCGAAAAGAACGAGAAAAGGAGGAGTTGCAGGAAAGGATTCTGGATGCTGCAAATCAGTTGTTTGTAGAAGAAGGGTACGAAAAAGCCTCCATTCGTAAAATTGCCCAGCGGGTGGAGTACAGCCCGGGAACGGTATATCTCTATTTCAAAAACAAAAAGGATCTGTTTTTGGCCTTGCAGAAAAGAGCATTTCAGCGCTTTTACCAGGCTTTTGAACAGGTGGCCGCGACGCCGGATCCCGGAGAGCGGCTCGTCAAATTGGGCCGCAATTATTTGCGTTTCGCCCTGCAGCACCCGGAATACTACGACTTGATGTTCATCATGCGCCAACCCATGCAGGCCATTGACGAAGAGCAAGTCGAAGACGGAGGGTGGAAAATCGGCGAACGCAATTACTTTACCCTGCGCCAAACGGTTTGTGATTGCATGGACCAGGGGCTCATGAAACGGGACAATCCCGACACCATGGCCATGGTGATCTGGTCAACCGTTCACGGGTTGGCCTCCCTGTACATCCGCCAACGCTTTCGCATGTTCGACCCCGCAGATCTCGACTTCCACCTTCGGGATGCCTACTCTCTACTGAATCGCATCCTGCTGGGGCCCGAACAGGCAGGGCAGATTTACGGCCGTACCGATACCGGACTCGGGAAGGATTAAAAATTTTTACCCCTTTGGTAAACAGTGTTCATTTTTTATACGTTGTAATCATAAATCGATTCAAAAACTTTTTTTTAGAATTAGATAAACAGTGTTCATAAAATGAGAGTTGTTAATTTAATCCTTTTCGCCTTTTTAGCAAGCGGGATACTATCGCCCGCTTCAGCGCAATCCGGGCCTCTGGAGCGTTACGTTCGGGAAGGTCTGGAGCGCAATTTACCCCTCTTGCGTCAACAATTGCAGCTGCAACGCCAGCAACTCAACGTTCGGGAAGCGCGGGGCAATTTCCTGCCCCGCGTGTCCTTAGAGGCTGACTACTTGCTAGCGGCCGGCGGCCGAACGATCGACATTCCGGTGGGCGACCTGTTCAATCCCGTGAACCGCACGCTCAACCAACTCACGGATTCCGACCAATTTCCCACCAACCTGTCCAATGTAGAGGAACAGTTCCTTCCGAACAACTTCCACGACACTCGCCTGGAAGTGCGTCAGCCGCTTTTCAACCCCCAAGTTTACTACAATTACCAGGCGCAACAGCAACTCATCACGGTGGAAGAAGCCCAACTGCGTAGCCTGAAAACCGAGCTACGAAAGGATATCCGCGCGGCCTACTACCAGTACGCCAAAACGCGGGAAGTCCTTCGCATCTACGATTCCACCGATGTGCTACTCCACGAATTGCTCCGCTTTAATCAAAAGCTCGTGCAATACGATAAAGCCACCCGCGACGCGGTAACCAGCGTGCAATTCGAGCTCGACCAACTGGATAGCCGGCGCGCCGCTATGGAACAACGGCGCGATTTGGTGCATACCCAGTTCAATACCTTACTCAACCGGGAGTTGAACGCTCCCATTGAGCTGAAAGAAGAGATTACCGATCCCCAACCGCTGACCACGCCGCTCTCGAGCCTCCAGGACCAAGCGGTCGCGATGCGGCAGGAATTAGACCAAATCAACGGCGCCATTCGTGCCAACCGGATCAACACGAAACTCAATGAAAAGAACCGCTTGCCGACGGTCGGTCTACAGGCACAAGCCGGCTTTCAGGGCTTTGGCTACGATTTCAACGGCGATCAATCCTACGCCACCCTCGGCCTCAACCTCCGCTGGACCCTTTTTTCCGGTCAGCAACAAAAAATACGCATCCAGCAGTCGCAGGTAGAAACTCAGAAACTACAGAAAGACTACGAAATCGTACGCCAGCAAATTCAACTGCAGGTGGTCGATGCCTACCGCGCCTACCAGGCCGCCCAACGCCAATTGACCGCCGAACGATCCGCTTTGCAGAATGCCGCAACCAGCTTTCGCATCATCCGCAGCAAGTACCAAAACGAACAAGCCCTGCTCGTCGAATACCTCGACGCCCGCACCGATTACACCAATGCCCAAATTTCCGTCTCCATCGCCCGTTACGATCTTTTGATCCGCCGGGCGGAGCTGGAGGGCGTACTTAATGGCAGTTGGTAGCATGTACCCGAACCGGGCAAATGCTTCCAACACCATCCACCATTCCTGCCTGCCCTCCGGCAGGCGGGCGCCATTTCACTAAAAACCAACAACCATGCGATTCATAACCATCCTCCTCCTAGCAATCACCTCCTTTAGCTGCAAACAGGATTACGTGGAATCCAACACGGCTACAACCGAGGAATCGGCAGTACCCGTCAAGGTGGCGGAACTGCGTTTATCCAGAGCGCCATTGCCCATTGTGGCCAGCGGCACCGTGGCGGGAAAAGAAGAAATGAAGCTATCTTTTAAAGTGGGCGGCATTATCGAACGGATGTACGCCGACGAGGGGCAGCGGGTTCGTAAGGGGCAACTGCTGGCCAAACTGCGAACCACCGAGATCGACGCCCAGGTGCTCAAAGCCCGGCAGGCCGCCGATAAGGCGCGGCGCGACCTGGAGCGCATCGAAAAACTATACCAGGATACGGCCGCCACCCTGGAGCAGGTGCAGGACTTGCGCACCGCGCTGGAGGTGGCCGAAGCCGACCTGGAAATTGCGGAATTTAATCAGGAGTACGCTCGTATCGTGGCGCCCGTGCCCGGGCGAATCTTACAACGGTTTACGGAGCCCAACGAACTCATCGAACCGGGAACCCCCATCTTCGCACTAGCCTCCTCGGCCGGGCAGGCGTTTATTCTGGAAGTCGGCGTGGCCGATAAACACGTCATGCGCCTGAAGCTGGGCGATCGCGCCGAAGCCCGCTTCGACGCCTTGCCCGGAGACCCCCTGCCAGCCGTGGTCAGCGAGATGGCCGAAGCCGCCGACCCGCGCACGGGCACTTTCCCGATCGAACTGAGCCTGCGCCCCGGCCAACGGGAACTGCGCAACGGCTTTATCGGAACGGTTCGCATCTTCCCTTCCCAACAGGCACCCTATTTCCCTATCCCCATG
>CAYWHT010000556.1:0-3289 GCA_964458135.1 uncultured Saprospiraceae bacterium
GCCGTACTCCTTTTCAATGCGCTTGCTCTCGAGGTTAATCGTCCGGATGATCTTTCTAATATTAGTCAATACATCCGTGTATTCCATAGTTTGAAACTTAAGACGCGTGGTTAAGCACTTTAAACTTTACCCGGATTATGCATGGGTTTTTCGTCACGAGACCCCAAGCATAATCCGGGTTTACTCAAAAAGTTGAAACAGCTACCGAAGAAGGATAGTTCGGAATACCTCCCGACCATTCCAACTTCACTGATAAAAGTCATTATCCGAAAACCGCTTTCGTCATTTGCCCCAATTCAAAAAAAGGGGAAATTAATATTCCCAAATCAGACCCATGACAATCTTGCTAATCTTTTGCGCTTTACTGTTGCTGCTTTTGTTGGTGACATTATTCACTCCGTTGATTTTGCAGATCGACAGTCAGCGGGACGTTTATCAATTGCGATGGGGAAGATTGATCCGGGCCGAACTGCTTTTGTCCGAAGCGGAGGCGATGCTGCGAATACGGGCGTTCTTTTTCCGGAAAAGCTGGAAAATAGAAGATCTAATCCTCGGAGCGCTCCGCTTCAAGGATCAAAATAAAGAAAAGAAAGCCGAAAAAGAAAAGCCCGAAAAGGGCCGGCGCAAAAGGCGTAAAAAATCCCGTTTCGGATTCAGGCGTATCGTCCGCATCCTGCGCACCTTCCGGGTGGATTATTGCAAGATCGAATGGGATACGGACGATTACGTTCGAAACGCCTGGCTGTTTCCCGCATTTTATTACCTCAGCAACGATAAACAAAGACAACTGAGGATCAATTTTCTGGGACGCCGTTCGCTGGCCCTGCGCTTACACAATCGAATCTGGAATGTGATTTGGGCGATGAGATAATTATTTCCTAACCAAATTTCAACCGTCATGAAACAACAATTCGCAGAAATGCTTCCCCAACTGACCGAATTTCTACGGTCGGAAGCCAAAACGGAAACCGTAGTGGGACAACAGTTTCAGCTCGGTGAATTCAGTTGCGTGCCCGTCATTCGAGTGGGAATGGGCTTTGGTTCCGGTTCCGGTGAAGGCGATGCGCCTAAAGAAATGGGTCGCGGAGAAGGCGGCGGCCTGGCCGGTGGCATGGGTATTGAACCTATCGGGTTCCTCGTCAGCCGGGGTTCCGAAATTACGTTTGTCGCCACCCGCAAACCGGGCGCAATGGCCCAGGCTTTCGAAAAAGTGCCCGGACTGATTGAAAAGTATTTTGAGCAACAGAAAAACGCCTCTAAAGAAACTGCGCAGCATTAGTACTTCGGGCGTGATAGTGCTCTGTGTAATAGTTTGCCAACCAAAATTTTTTGAATGCTGACCTGGCAGACTACAGCAACACAAAGTGCTCGCAAAAAACGGGGCGCCGATTTTCCTTTGGATTGATCGGCGCCCCGTTTTTTTGCGGCGGGGGAACCTCAATTATTCCTTAATAACCAGTAGGGGTAAATGGCTGTGTATTCCCATGCTGCGACTTACGCTTTGGTGAAACAGGCGCCTCCAAAAACCGTACAGGGGTTTGAATAAGACGACCAAATCGGCGTACTGCTCTTCCGCGTAATCATTTAAATCATCAACCAGCGTAAAACTTTTGGCCCGGCGTACTTCCAGCCGGAGCGTCGGTATGCGTTCCCGGCAGATGGAACTCAACTCTTGCGGGCTGATGTGTTCCCGCCCGTTATTGGCGGATTGAAAATGGACGCAGCGGTAATCCGCTCCGTAATGGCGCAACAAATTGGCCATCCGGAAGAGGTGCACGGAATCGCTTTTCAACAAGTCCACCGCGCATACGATCTTTTCGAAGTCTTGATAGACGGCGCGTTCCGGAACAATCAATACGTGACAGGGCGCGCGTTCCACCACGCCCGAGGCAATGGTGCCGATCCAGCGTTCCAGGGAATTGTGCTTGCCCCGGGTGCCCAGGATAATAAGATCAGATTGCCGCCGGCGCGCCTCCTCGCTGATCCTGTCCACCACCGAACCGGCGAGTACTTCCTGGCGCACTTTATTATTCTTTGGCGGGGCCGCTTTCAGATCCATGAGTTGATTTTGCACGAATGTTCCCAGTACCTGGCGCCCGGAATCCACTCGTTCTTCGACCACCGGCGCCCGGGAAACAGAGAAGTTGAACTCGGAAGCCCCCTCGGGACTTACTACGTGGAGAATTTCTACTTCCGCTGCATTTTTTTCAGCAAATTGCAGGGCAAAATGGAGCGCATTAGCCGAGTTGGGAGAAAAATCAACGGGAACTAAAATCTTTTGGAATCGCCACATAGCATCTTGCATTTTCCAAAAAAATCAATGCTTTTACGAACTTAATCAATGACATTACTGCAAGCCATACATTGATTTTTATCAACCTATTAATGATGCAGCTACTTCTCGATTGGATAAGCCAGTTTCATCCCATACTGCAGGCGCTGATCGCCACCCTTTTCACCTGGGCCGTCACCGCGCTGGGCGCCGGCCTGGTATTCTTTTTTAAAAATGTGAAACAAGAAGTACTGGACGCTATGATGGGGTTCGCAGCGGGAGTAATGATCGCCGCCAGTTTCTGGTCGCTGCTGGCGCCCGCCATCGAGATGAGCGCCCGCCACAGCATTCTGCCCCAGTGGGCGCCGGCGCTAATCGGTTTTCTGGGAGGTGGGTTATTCCTGTTTATTATCGATCAGTATTTGCCCCACCTGCACATCGGCTTTGAGGAAGCAGAAGGCATCCCTTCCAAATGGCGGCGCAGTGTGCTGCTGGTATTGGCCATCACCCTGCACAACATACCGGAAGGGCTGGCGGTGGGCGTTACCTTCGGCGCGGTGGCTCACGGATTACCCGAGGCCAGTATCGGAGCGGCCCTGGCGCTGGCCATCGGTATCGGATTGCAAAATTTTCCCGAAGGAACCGCCGTGTCGGTACCTTTAAGGAGAGAGGGCATGACACGTTCCAAAGCTTTCTTCTACGGGCAAATGTCGGGATTCGTCGAACCCATCGCCGGAGTACTGGGCGCCATCGCCGTGCTGAGCATGCAACCCATTTTACCCTACGCGCTAGCCTTCGCCGCCGGCGCAATGATTTACGTGGTTGTGGAAGAACTGATCCCCGAAGCCCAACTTGAAAACAATACGGATTTGGTAACCATTTTCACCCTGTTGGGTTTCGGGCTGATGATGACGCTCGACGTCGCCCTGGGATAACGAAGCAACCATGGGGCATCCTCTCCAATAGTAAAGGACCTTTACCAACAAACAAAAAAAGGCTGCATCCATTAATTAGGAT
>CAYWHT010000557.1:0-3287 GCA_964458135.1 uncultured Saprospiraceae bacterium
CGAATCGGTAGTGATTTGCACGCGCGCGACTTCAAAGCCCAACTTACGCACCGCCATCCAAAGCACACTGTCTTTGCGCATCCGGATGTAGGCGGAGCCGCGAACGGAGGTGTAGCCGTCATCGACGCCGACTTTGGCTTTGGCGCTCATCCACTCTACGCTAACCTGATTGGTGAGTAGTTTTTCCAACACCTGTTTGGCCTCCAGGTTTTTGGTGGCGATGACTTCGGTCGTCGTCTTTTTCGAGCCGGCGCAGCCCGTGGCGAACAGCGTCAGAATCGTCGCCATCCAAAACAGCGCGGCGGTGCTCTTCCTTCCCATAGCTTGCTGCATCTTTTATTATTTTTCGTTCTTCCCGCTTGGTGCTTTATTCGTATAACTGACGATCGGCAATTTTCTTTTTTAGCAGTTCGGAGGTACTCCCTTTTTCCATGGCTTGGTTCCAGTACCGCAGCGCTTCCTCCTGCTTGCCCCGTTGAAAGAGCAAGTCTCCGTAATGTTCCAGGATGAGTGGATTTTCCCGCTCGCTGTGTTCGAGCGCCTTCTGCAGCCATTGTTGCGCCTGGTCGTACTGCTCCATCTGGTAGTAGACCCAACCGTAGGTATCTTCGATGGAGGGGTTTTGGGGCAGCAGTTCGTTCGCTTTGGCGATCATTTGTTCGGCTTCCTTGAGCCGCACCCCGCGCCTGGCCAATGCGTAGCTGTAATCGTTGAGCACAAAAGGGGCCGAGGCATTAAGCTCGAGGGCCGATTCGAAGGCGGCCTCCGATTGGTCGTATTCTTCCAATTCGTGGTAGACATTGCCGAGGGCGCGCTGGATTTTGAATTGCATCCGCCCGTCGTTGCCGGCCATCAATAAGGCCATTTCCAAGCCGCCGGAGGCTTCCCGTACTTTCCCCAGGTGGTGCAGCGCCAGGCCATTCATATAGTTGACGAAGGCTTTATTGGGAAAGAGGTCCAGGGCCGACTGCGAGAAGTCGCGTAGTTGTTCGTACTGCTCCAGTTCCAGGCAGATGGTGAGCACCTGCTCCCAAACCAGAAAATTGGTGTCGTCCAATTCGAGCGTCTTGCGGTACTCCTCCAGCGCCGCTTCCGGTTGCCCGGAGTAGTACAGCAAATCGGCGGTTACCGCGTAGGATTTTGCCTCGGTGGGATGCTGGTCTTGCAGGATCTCGGTCAATTCGAGGGCCTGACGAGCGAGAGCCGTATCCTCGCTTTCCACCACTTCGTTTACGATGGGCATGAGCCGCTGTATCTTGGGATCGATACCTACGTTGGGCTTTTCAAAAACGGCCCGCAGGGACTGCAGGTATTTGGCGTTGTCAGCATGTTTTTGGGAAGAGCCGGCCAGCGCCAGTTGGGCTTTACCGTTATCCGGATCGATCCGCAAAATGCGCTGGTATACTTCCCGGGCCTTGTTGGGTGCATTTACGCGTTCGTAGAAGCCGGCCAGCAATTCCAGATAGTCCGTATTTGTCGGATATGCCTCTACCAGGCGTTGCAGCTCTTTGGCCGCTTGCTGGTTTTCTCCCATGCCCAGGTAGAGATTATGCTTGCGACGAATGACTTTTTCGCTGACCCCGTTGCGGGCCTCCAGCTGATCGTAGACCTCGATGGCCTTTGCGATCCTATCGGCTTTAACCAAATAATAGGCGCGCTTGAAATAATAGTCCTTTTCATCGGGTTGCCGCTCGATGAGCTTTTGGTACACGCTGGCCGCCGCTGCAAATGAACCGGACTCTTCGTGGATATGGGCGATAAACTTATTGTACCAGGGATTATCGGGACGTTCCTCAAGCGCCCTTTTGATGTATTCCTGCGCCTTGGTAAGATCGTCCTGCAAAACGTAAATCCGGGCAATCTCGTATGCCGCCGTATGATTATTGCGGTCTTCTTTGAGCACTTTTTTGTAGAGGGCGATAGCCTCCTCAAAGTTGCCCAGCACCTTTTCGCGGTTGGCCTCGATAAATACCTCCTGCAATTTGATTTCCTGTTCGCTAACCTGCACCTGGGCATCCACCGCGCCCGGCAAAAAGGAATAGAAAAAGAATAAGGGGATTAGTCTGAGAATTTTACGCATGGTTCCCGTTTTAATCGTAAGTCGCCCGAAAAGATGGGTTCTATCTGTACCGGGGTCGAATTGATTTACAGTTGGCCAAGCCATACTTTGTGAATGCTGACTTGGCAGGCTATAGTTCCCGAGGCATTAGTATATGCCAGATCCGGGTAGAGATTGCTCTCCACCGAAAACGCGCTGAGTATAAAACGCGCCACAAGGCCTGCGGTTGACCGCTGCGGTATATTCCGACCTGGGGCGAGGCGTTCGTATTTCCGTTAAACCTGGGAAAAGTCCCCTAAACTGATTTCCGATTTTTTCCCTTGGTATTCAACTTGGTTGCCCAGCATCGTATGGGCCAAATTAGCCTCCCGGATAGTGGTTTGGTTTTGCACGAGGCTCTCAGTGATAACGGAATGCTCCACGGTAACATTGTCCCCCAGGGAAACATAAGGGCCGACTACCGCGTTGCGCACTACCGTTTTTTCGCCGATGTAGCAGGGAGGAATAATGACGGCATTTTCCAATTGAGCGGAATCGGCCAGCAGTGACTCCCGTTCTTTCTTCAGCTCCAGCATGCGCCGGTTGGTGTAGATCACATTTTCCTTATTGCCGCAATCCAGCCACTCCTCGATGGTTGCCGGGCGGAAGCGAAGGCCTTTATTTTTTAGGTTCTCCAAGGCGGTCGTCAACTGGAACTCTCCTTTGTCGCGGATATCGTTGTCGACGAGCTGTTGCAATTCGTCGCGCAGTCGCTCCCCTTCGCGTACGTAGTAAATCCCGACGATGGCCAAATCGGATACGAACTCGGGAGATTTTTCCACAAATGCCGTAATGGCCTTGTCATCGTTCACTTTAACCACCCCAAAGGAGGAGGGATCCTCCACCTTTTTGGTCCAAATAATCCCCTCTTCCTGAGGGTCGAAGCCGAAATCCGCTTTAAAGAGGGTATCGGCAAAAGCCACCAGGCAGTTGCCCTCAATACTCGGTTTGGCGCAGAGCAGGGCATGACCGGGCCCCAGGGGCTTTTCCTGATGATAGATGGAGGCTTTGGCGCCTACATCGGCGGCAATTTGCTCTAGTTGTTGCTCCACTTCCTGCCCAAAATCGCCGATGATAAAGGCCACCTCTTCGATTGCTCCACTAAAGGAGGCGCTCAGGTCTTCCACCAATCGCCTTACGATGGCCTTTCCGGCAATGGGAATCAAGGGTTTCGGCACGGTCAGGGTAT
>CAYWHT010000558.1:0-1745 GCA_964458135.1 uncultured Saprospiraceae bacterium
ACGGCCGACGCTACCGAGCGCTATTCCGACCGCAACCCATCTACCAAAGCGCAAACCAGCGCCGAATTCGTGGGTAATCCGGAGCTCGATCCCGAACGCAGCACGCAGACCGATATCTGGGTAGAAGGCAACTACCCAGCCTGGCGCGTATCCCTCAACGGCTTCTACCGCCACGTGGATAATTTCATCACCTTCGCCCCCACCAACCTGCCTACGCGGCTTCCCATGAGCCCGGAAACCGTTTTCCAGTACATCAACGGCGCCGCCAACTTCTTGGGCGTGGAATTCGATTCCGACTACCGCTTGCTCCAGGGATTGAATTTCCTGGCGGGCATCAACTACTTGTGGGGAGAAGATAAGGCGTTGGAGGAGCCGGCCCTGGGCATCACCCCCTTCCAGGCGGAAGGCGGCCTGCGCTACGAAGCGCCTACGGGGCGGTGGTTTATGGAAAGCAATGTGCGCTACACCGCCGAACAAGATCGGGTGGCCGCCGCCCGTGGCGAAACGCCCACCGGCGACTACCTTTTGGTGGATTTACAGGCCGGCGTCATCCTGCTCGAAAGGGTAAGCCTGCACGGCGGCATCCAAAACCTGACCGACCGGGAATACACCAACCACCTGAACGCCAAAAACCCCTTTACCGGCCAGCAGATTGCCGAACCAGGACGGGTGTTTTTTGTGGATGTGCAACTCAGATTTTGACCGGGATTTATCCGACGGAGTTCCCGGGGGATAGAGGGATTTTACGGATCTTCTTGTGGAATAAAAAGCCGCGTAACAGTGACTTATAATGGCTTATGGCTTACGTCATAGGCTATTATAGGTCACCACTACGCGGCTCACCGTTTAGACTGTTCAACTTTTTGTCGCCAAGCCTCACCGATCGAAGCGCCCTTCCATGCTTGCGAGTAAACTTTTCCAGAACAAGATTTGTGCTTGCATGATGGCCTGCCATTCCGCGGTGCCGATTTGCTGGCCGACGTTGACGCTGTGGGGTTCCATGTTCAGGAGGAGCCCTTTGATGTGGGTGGTGTCGCTACGGTGCAGGGCGATCCAGGCGCAGTTATCCAGGCAGCTTAACTTGGCCTCGTCCAATTGATCGCGCCCGATGCCCAATTCCTCCAAATCACCGGCCTGGTTGTAGTAAAAGTCGATCGCTTTCTGGTAGTTGCCGTCGTACAGGTAGGTGTAAGCCGCGTAGTTGATGCTCGCGATCTTATCGCCGGTAAATTGTCTTTGTTTGGCGTAACTGGCGCGGGCGGCCTCGTAATGGCCCAGTAAAGTATAAACGTGACCCACCTTGCGATGGGCGCCGGGATCTTCAGGATCCAACTTCACCGCCTTTTGGTAAGCTTCCATGGCTTGATCGAGATCCTGCTGGGCGCGAAAGATGTCTCCCAGCTGGATATAGGACCAGGGATTGTCGGGCGCCAACTCGACGGCTTTTTCGATAAAAAGCCGGGCTTTGGGAAAGTTTTTGGGCTCCAGGTATAACAAGGACGTGCCCAGCCCCAGGTAGCCCCCTACCCAAGCCGGGTTGAGCTCGATGGCCCGTTGGTATTGCTCGCGCGCCGGCGCCACTTCGTTTCGGGCCATGTAGATGGACGCCAGCTCCATCCGCACCCGGGGACATTCGGGATAAAGTTGGGCCAGCTTTTTGGCGAGCGCCAGTTCTTCATCCGTATCCCCCCGCATCGCCGCCTGGTTGATCTGAATCATAATCTGTTCCCCCTCGCTGATGTGAT
>CAYWHT010000558.1:1755-3286 GCA_964458135.1 uncultured Saprospiraceae bacterium
GATCTACGAAGATGTAAGCTTTACGCGTATCCGCCACAAATTCCTGCGAAAAACGACTCGTCCAGGAGCGGTAGATATAAGCGGTGGCGAACTCCGGATCCCGCTCGATGGCCTGATCAAAATAGTGGCGGGCTTTTTGCAGGTTACCGATGTGAAAGTGGTCGAGCCCTTGCTCAAAAGCTTCCTTGGCTTTGGGAAAAGATGTGGTGATGGGCAAGTTGTTCGGCCCTTTTGGGTGCGGGCTCTGGGCGGGGAGCACCCCTACCGTACCGAAGGCCATCCCCAGGCAGATAGCAATGGATGAGATTGTTCGCATTTGGTGTTGTGTTGATTGGATCGCAAAATGGATTCCAAGATTAATGACGTAGGAAGGCGCCTTTCCATCATCAGGGGGAGGGCTGTTATTTTGTCGGCGGTGCGATCCTGTAATTTTGAATCCTACTCTAAGTTATAGATTTTTTGGGAGTCTGGAAAGAGGCCGTGAAGTCCTTTAACCCTAGTACACTGTGTAATAAGTTCTTTGATGTTTTGGGAGGGGTATTTTGGCGAAAGGCAAGGCGCGAAGAAGGAGCATAGCCGTAGCTACGAGACTGATGAGCAACGCAGCCTTTCGCCAAAAGACACTGCCAAAGCGCAAAGTTACTTATTGCACCGTGTACTAGTACACTGCATACTAGCAGGAAGTTGTACCATCAGGTGGTCCTAATATGGCATCCCCCGAAAATTGGCGATTGATACCCGACGCGATTTGGATGGAGGCGCAACGGTCGGCACCTATGGAGGTCAAATTTCAAAGCTGCCGTAAAGGCAGGCGCCAGCGCCGTTCGCCCGGTAAGCCCGGACGCAGCCACACCTCAACTTCCAAGACTCCCCCAAAATCCCTATCTTCCCCTAAACCAAAACAGAACCAGACCGCGACCATGCCACCTACCCAGACCCCAACCCACCAAATCTACACCGAATCCCTCCCTGCCGGCCCGCCCCTGAAAATGATCTGGATTAAAGGCGGCGCCTACACCATGGGCGATGACGATTCGGAATACTACCATGAAAAACCTGCCCACCGCGTCACGGTGCCGGACTTTTACCTCGGGCAATACCCGGTGACGAATGCGCAGTTTGCGGCCTTTCTGAAGGACTACGGAGCAGATCGAGTCAAAGAAGGCGAGCAAGCCGGGCAGCCCATCATCCGGGAGCATCGGTTTGGCTTGCAAAGAACCGATAATGGCTGGATGCCTGCACGAGGCTACGAAGAGCATCCTATCATCAGGGTAAGTTGGTACGGG
The DNA here is from genome assembly GCA_964458135.1 of uncultured Saprospiraceae bacterium. GTDB lineage: Bacteria > Bacteroidota > Bacteroidia > Chitinophagales > Saprospiraceae > CAYWHT01. The sequence continues at coordinate 3,042 of CAYWHT010000558.1, forward strand.
GCAGTCACTTATTGCCATTGGCTGAGCCGGGAAACGGGAAAGAATTTTCGCTTACCCAGCGAGGCGGAATGGGAATTTGCGGCGCGGGGCGGTAATAATAGCCGGGGCTTTACGTTTGCCGGAAGCAATAAGCTCAAAGAAGTGGGTTGGTACGATAAAAATAGCCACGGGGAAACCAAGCCGGTGGGCCTGAAACTCCCCAACGAGCTGGGGCTTTACGATATGAGCGGTAATGTCTGGGAGTG
>CAYWHT010000559.1:0-3285 GCA_964458135.1 uncultured Saprospiraceae bacterium
AGGACGGCCAGGAATGGCGCCGCGTAATAGATCAATTCATGCATCATCCGGGTTATAGTCTGACAACTCAGGATTTGTGAAAATATGACGCCGCTATTTTTTCGGCTGGCAAGGCGGAAAACGTAGGCATAGCCTAAGTTCTGTCGAGGCTTTCCAACGCAGCAAGGCGGAACTCCGAGGAGCGAAGCGACGATCAGCGAAGCTAAAAAGAGCAAGTCAGAATTCACAAATTTTGGGTTGTCAGACTATAACCTTAAACCCACACACTCGAATGACGCCCTGCTGACCACCCCATCCCTCAATCCGCCGAAGAAGGGATCACTACAATGGGTAAATCCTGTTCTTTGTAGGTTCGATTGAATTCCGGGACATCTTCTTCCAGGATTTCCCGCATTTTTGCTCTGAGGGTTGACCATTGTCCCAGCAAGTCGTCCATCCGTTTTCGGGCGCCTTGCGTCACTACCGGATTATGGCTGTCTATTCGGTGGAGGAGGTCCAGAAACTCGGCGCTGAGTTTATTTTCAAAATTGATGACATCCTGACCGGTTTTTTGCCGGGGCTGGATCAGCGCCCGTTCCCACTCCCGGATTTTATTCAAGATGCGTTCCCCACGCCGGATCAGGTCCTCCGTACATCCGGCTTTGCGCATCTGCTCGGTCAAAAAGGAAATTTGCTTTTTGACTTCCCACATGTGTTTTACCGACCGGTGAATTTCGCGAACCGTACTTTCCAGAGAGATCATCACCAATTCCTGCTCCCGGTAGTCCTCGTATTTGGCGTCCAGTCGCGGATCGGGAAGCAGCTCGAAAGTTTGCTCTAGCTCCTGTCCCATACCGGTAAGGCGTGCGGTATATAACCCCGGCGCCACGGTGCCCGACCGGTAATCGCCGTAGATGTAGACGCCGGGGATGCCGGGGAGCGGGTCGCGCCGGAAGTCCCAATGAAAGCGGTTAATCCCTTCTTTTGCGGGAAGTAAAGCTTCCGGTTTGGGGCCGCCGGGATAAGGTTGCTTCCGGGATTTGGCCAGGTTGGAATAAGTGCGAAGCACCCGGCCGTTTTTGTCGATAATTTCCAGTTGCAGCTCCAGGCTATCCATCTTGCGGGGAAGATAGTAATCGATAATGATGCCGTCGGGTGGGTTTTGCCCCAGCCCCGGAACGGGCTGCGGCGGCGTTTCCGTTTGGAGCTTTACGGTAGATGTAGGGGAATACAATACCGCTCGCTGGTCGGGAAAATACCCCATACTACCCTGGATGGCGTTTAGATCATCGAGAATCCAGAAACCCCGGCCCATCGTGGAGGCGACGAGGTCATTACCCTGGAATTTCAAATCGGTGACCGGGCACACCGGTAGATTGAGTTGAAACGGCCGCCATTGCTTTCCTCCGTTGAAGGAAATATAGAGCCCTTTCTCCGTGCCGGCGTAGAGCAATCCTTCTCGTTTGGGGTCTTCGCGTACTACCCGGGCAAAATGAGTGGCGGCGATACCCCGCGTTACCGGCTTCCATTTTTGGCCGTAATCTTCGGTGTAGAAGATCAGGGGGCGCAGGTCATTAAACTGATGCCGGGTGGCCACTAGGTAGGCTTTGCCCGGGCGATGGGGCGATAACTCGATGGCGTTAATCCGGGCTTCGCCCAATCCCTCGGGGGTAATTTCGGTCCAGGAATCTCCGCCGTTCCGGCTCAAGTGCAGGAGGCCGTCATCGGTGCCCGCCCACAAGACGCCTTCGGTGTGTGGAGAACAGCTGAGGTAACTAATGGTATTGTAATTGGCGCCGCCGGCGCCTTCGTTGGTGAAGGGCACGCCACCGGGGCCTTGTTTTTCGGGCTCGTTCCGGGTGAGATCCGGGCTGATCGCTTGCCAGCTCAAACCGCGGTCATTGCTGCGCAGCACCGCATTAGCCGCGTGGTAGATAACTTCGGAGTCATGCGGAGAGACCACCAGCGGTGCGTTCCAATTGAAGCGCCAGCGCATTTCCCGCGGTGGGGTGGCTAAACCAATAGCCGGATAGGCCATGATATCTTTGCGGGTCCGGGTTTTCTGATCGAACCGTTCGATATACCCCTGATAACACGATCCGTAGATGAGTTCCGGATCCTCCGGATCAAAAGCGAGGAAAGCACTTTCACATCCCGCAACCGGATACCAATCGCGAGGACCAATTCCTTGGCTGATGGTTTGGCTGGCGATGGCTATCGAGGAATTGTCTTGTTGTCCGCCGTAAACGAAATAGGGAAAGCGGTTATCCGTGTTTACGCGGTAGAATTGCCCCGTAGGTTGATTTTGCTGGCTGGACCAGGATTGACCACCGTTGAAGGTGACGCAAGCACCACCGTCATTGGCGAGAATCATGGTGCGCGGATGGTCCGGATTGATCCAAAGATCGTGTTGATCCGAATGCGGGCTGGCGATCGCTTCGAAATGTTTGCCACCGTCTACCGATCGCAAAAATGGCGCGTTGAGCACGTAGACGGTCTCCGGGTCTGCCGGGTCGGCTTCCAATTCCGTGTAGTACCAGGCGCGGCCCACGGTCCGGCGGTCCTTGCTGGTTTGCACCCAAGTTGCGCCGCCGTCGTCAGAACGAAATACGCCGCCGTGCTCCGCTTCGATATTGGCGTAAACCCGTTGCGGATTGGCCGGAGAGACCGAAACCCCCACTTTCCCCATTTTTTGGGGAAGGCCGGTGCACAGTTTTTTCCAGCTTTCTCCAGCGTCCGTAGACTTATACAGCCCCGATCCCGGGCCGCCGCTGCGCATGACCCAGGGTTTGCGCCGGTGGTCCCAGACGCCGGCGTACAATATTCGGGGATTGGTGGGGTCCATGCTTAGATCACAAGCCCCGGTCGTTTCATTGATATACAGCACCCGGCGCCAGGTAAGGCCTCCATTGTCGGATTTGAAGACGCCACGCTCTTTACTGGGCCCGTATTGTGCGCCCTGGGCGGCAACGTAAACCATATCCGGATTCCGGGGATGGATTTTAATTTCCGCGATATGCCGGGTTAGGGTTAGGCCCATGTCGGTCCAGGTCTGGCCCCCGTCGGTCGATTTATAGACGCCGTCGCCCTGCGTGCTCATCACTCCACGAACAGCGTGTTCACCGGTGCCTACGTAAATAACGTTAGGATCTGACGGTGCTATTGCGATAGCTCCAATGGAACCTGAATTAAAAAAACCGTCGGAAATGTTCTTCCAGGTAAGGCCCCCGTCGACGGTTTTCCAGAGGCCGCCGCCGGCACTTCCCTTGTAGTAGGTGAGGGGATGGTCGGGAGGACCGGCCGCCG
>CAYWHT010000560.1:0-2253 GCA_964458135.1 uncultured Saprospiraceae bacterium
GTTTTAAACCGAGGCTCTCGCTGATAAACTTTTCGGCAAAGGCGTGCCAGTCGATTTCCGGGAAGGCTGCGTAATGAGCATTGAAGTTGCCCGTGGCTCCTCCGAATTTAGCACTGAAGGGGATCTGACTCAATTGTTGGATTTGGGCGCGGAGGCGTTCGGTAAAAACGGCCAATTCCTTGCCCATGCGGGTGGGGGATGCGGGCTGGCCGTGGGTGCGCGCCAGCATCGGCGTTTGCTCCCACTGGGTGGCCAGTTGCACTAGTTTGTTCAGAACGGCCTCTAAGCGGGGAAGAAAAACATTGGCCGTGGCGTGCTTGAGCATCAGTGGGAATGCGGTGTTGTTGACATCCTGCGAAGTGAGCCCAAAGTGGATGAATTCGGCGTATTTTTCCATCCCCATATCGGCGAAACGATCTTTGAGATAGTATTCGACCGATTTGACGTCGTGGTTGGTTTTCTTTTCGATGGTTTTGACGTCCTGCGCCTCATCGATGCTAAACTGATTGACCAACCTTTCCAAATCGCGGGTTGCCCGCTCCGGAAAATCCTTCAACTGGGGCAAGGGAATGTGGCGCAAGGCCATAAAGTATTGCGCTTCGATAAGCAGGCGGTATTTGATGAGCGCGTACTCGGAAAAATAATCCGATAGCTCTTTTACTTTGCTCAAATACCTGCCATCGATAGGCGAAATAGCCGTCAGCATAAATTTCGGTTAATAGTTTACTTATCGGAAGAGCTCTTTTGGGGCGCTTTATCCACTGCGGGGCGTTGGTCCCGGTTGACGATTTCCCAGGCGGTGGCGAAAATGAGCTGAGCGCGCCGGGCCAACAACTCGTATTCGATCTTATCGGGCGTATCGCTCGCCTGGTGGTAATCCTCGTGGGTGCCGTTGAAGTAAAAGATGACGGGGATGTTGTTTTTGGCGAAATTATAGTGATCCGAGCGATAGTAGAAGCGATTGGGATCGTCCTTGGTATTGTAGCGGTAATCCATCAGGAAGTCGGGGAAATAGGTTTGGGATACGGCGGTATGGATGTGGTGCAGATCCGTAGACAACATATTCGACCCGATGATGTAGACGTAGTCCTCCTCTTCCTCCTGGTGATCGGGGTCGATGCGTCCGATCATATCTACATTGAGATTGGTTACGGTTTGCTCCAGCGGAAAGATGGGGTTTTGCGTGTAGTATTTGGAACCAAAGAGCCCTTTTTCTTCGCCCGTGACGGTCATGAAGAGGACAGAGCGGCGAGGCCGATCCCCTGCTTCGGCCGCCTGGGCGAAAGCGTCCACGATTTCGAGCAACCCGACCGTTCCGGAACCATCGTCATCCGCGCCGTTGTACACTTCGCCATCATTGATGCCGACGTGATCGTAATGGGCCGTAAGGACGATCAGTTCTTCTTTAAGATCGGTTCCTTCCAGATAGCCGAGGACGTTTTCGGAGGTGACCCGGCGGTCTTCCAGGTCGGCTTCCATGGTAACCCGGGTAGCGAAGGCCCCGCCTGCGGGCTCCTGTTTTTTGGCGGCCTTTTCCAGGGTTTTGAAGTACGCCTTGGAACTTACTCCAAACAGTTGGGCCAAAGCTTCCGGGGCGGCGACAAAGTAGCCTTTCTGCGCTAGCTGGGGTTCGTCTCCTTTGAGGTACAGGGCAGGTTGCCCAAAATAGCCCTTGAGCAATTGAAATTTGGATCGGAATTCCTCCTGGGTGGGGTAGGTGAGTACGATATAGCTGGCGCCGCGTTCGAAAAGTTTGCCGATGCGCTGCTGCACGCCTTTAAGGTCGCTGAACAGGGGCTGGCCATCCTCGTCTCTGGGGGCGCCGTCGATGATGACGGCGGCTTTTCCCTCCAAATCAAGCCCTTCCAGATCCGAATACTCCTCCCGGTCGATGGCGTAGCCGGCAAAAACGAGCTCGACCTCCTCGGCAGGCTGCGAGAAATTATTGGAAACCATAAAATCTTCGGGGTAGGTGAGCTGGTGGTTATCGTTGCCTAACTTGGCTTTCCGGATGCTGCGGGAGATGAATTCCATTTTCTGGAAATAAGGGTTGGGATTGTCGGCTACTGGTCCGGTCAGCCCGCGATCAAAAAAGTGGCGGGCAATGTAATCGGCCGCCATCTTTTGTCCGCGTTCGCCGGTTTCCCGGCCTTCAAAATCGTCGGAAGCAATAAAGGTCAGATGCTCCCGCAGTTCGTCGGGGGTGATCGTATTCAAATACTTTTGCGTTTCCTGCTTATCGGCCTCCAGAGA
>CAYWHT010000560.1:2263-3254 GCA_964458135.1 uncultured Saprospiraceae bacterium
CCGCAAAGGGCAAAGCTACAGAGGAGCAGCGCTAGTCGAAGAGATTTCATTTGTGCTTACGAGTTTTGGTTGGGTTTATCGATTGGCGCCTTTTTTCGGGTTGAGTTGATCGAGCAGCAGATCAAATTCTACGTGTTCGTGGATCAGCTCGATGGCGCGTTTTATTTTCCAGGGCGTGCGGGTGTTGATTTTTACCTCTATCCGGTTGATCTTCACGACGCTGCCGAAGGTGTCCAATTTGGTCGTGATGACCGGGATCTGGTTTTTGCGAAAGTAGGGGTTGTTGAGGTCGCCTTCGTCGTACCATTTGGCGTGGCGCCCGTCACCGGTTACGATGACGCCCGAAAGCGGGGACTTTTTCAGGTTTTTGATGCGCGAGATAGCTTCTACTTTTTCAACGGCGGTGTTGAGACGTTTAATGCTGGAGACGAGCAAAATGTTGCGAAAGGTACTGAACTCATCCAAATCGATGAGTGATCCGGCGATGATATCCTCGATCCGGTTGTTCATGCAGTCGCCGTTCATAATGACTTTGCCCTGCACGGCTTGCCGAATGGTTTCCATGATGGGAAACGACAAGCGTTGGTCGTAGGGCAAAATGCCGAGTAAGGGCATGCCCATCTCCCGCAGTTTCTTGTCCAGGTAGAAGCGGATCTCCTCGATTTTCTCGGGCTTTACTTTATTGACGATTACTCCTAGAATGGGAACTTTCTCTTCGTGGAACAGGGAAATACTCATATTCAAGCGGTCGATCGTGCGGCCGATACCCCCCTCAACGATCATCACCACTCCCGCGCCCAGCATTTTGGCGACGCGTGCGTTAGACAGGTTCACCACCGTACCCACGCCGGGATGTCCGGTGCCCTCATAAACGACCATGTCGTGGTCCTGGGTAAGCCGGTCGGCGGCGTCGTGAATGCGCTGCCCAAATTGAAACTGGGTGGGATCCTGGATAAAGTGTTTAGTGACGCCGCGCCCAATGATGACCGGA
>CAYWHT010000561.1:0-3251 GCA_964458135.1 uncultured Saprospiraceae bacterium
CGCTCTCCGATTGGGTGCATTCTAACACGCGTAGAAAGCCTTCAGCTGGCAGCCCATCTCCCTCCAAGTCTTTATGGTCTCGGTAGTCTGTGAGTGGTTTATGACCTCAGAGAGTCAAAAAGTCAGCCAGGCAAGTAAAACCTTAGTGCCCTGAGTGCCTTAGTGGTTCCCAAAAAGTCAGCCAGGCAAGCCACGAAAACGCTCAGGTATTTAGTTCCCGAAGCACTAGTTCTAGAGCTATCGCTATTCCCGCTCATGCCGAAACACCCGCCGTATTAACTGGTGCAAGTCGGGATGTTTCCGCTTAAACAAGCTCGGCCGCTGAAAAAAGTACTCGCTCGCCACGCTGAAAAACTCCGCTTCACTGTTGACGCCCGTAGGGAATGATATACGAGTCATTATCCTTGATTTCCTCGATTTCCGCCTGCATTTCTTTGAGCCAGGGCAGCACGTAGGGCTTTTCCAGGAGCACTTCCGGGATGCCGTCCACTGCCCCGTCGGCTTTGTCGAGTAAGTGGACGAATTCGTGTACTTTACGCTCGTAGATAATTCCCGACCATTCACCAGAAAAAATTCGCGGCTTGCTGATTCGTTATTACTATTGCCATAGTTTTCAACGTTTAAACCATCGTACATGCACCTTCGATTGTTACCCGCACTGCTGCTGTTGCTGCTTTACCAAACTGCCGCACTGGCAGGGGGAGTGCGCGGCTACGTCACTGATGAAGATAACGAGCCGCTGCAATACGCCAGCATCTACGTCAACGAAACCGGTCAGGGCGCCGTGACCAACGAGGAGGGGTTTTTTGAGTTGCGTTTGGAGCCCGGCGATTACACGCTGGTTTTCCAATTTCTGGGTTACCAGACGGAAATTAAAGATGTCAGCATTGGTGAACGCTTCCGCGATCTGGATGTGCAGCTTCTGCCCCAGGCCTTTGACCTGCAGCAGGTCGACGTATTGGCCAGTGGGGAGGATCCGGCCTACACGGTGATGCGCCGCGCCATCGCTAAAGCCGAATACCATCGCCAACAGCTGGATAGTTACTCGGCGCGGGTGTACGTCAAAGGGTCGGGCCGACTGCTGGATTCCCCCTTCTTTCTGCGTAACCGCATTGAAAAAGAAGGCATTGATTCGACGGTGGCCTTCACCTCCGAATCCGTGAGCATCGTAGAATACGAACGGCCCAATACTTACCGCGAGCGAGTCATTTCGGTCTACAGCACCGGAGAGGATAATTCCACCAGCCCCATGCAGTACATCAACGGCAGCTTTTACGAAGAGGAGCTCGGCGGCGCTATCTCCCCGCTCTCGCCCAAAGCCTTTGCCTACTATAAATTCAAGCTGGTTAATTACTTTGCCGATCGGGGCTACATGGTCAACAAAATCAAGGTTACGCCCCGCAGCCGGGGCGATGGGGTTTTCGAAGGCTTCATCTACATTCTGCAGGATTACTGGAGCATACACAGCCTGGATTTGACGACCTACCAGATCGGGATCAAGTTCGACATCAACCAGCTTTACACGCCCGTAGAGGAAGACGTATGGATGCCGATCCGGGCTACTTTCAACGTAACGGGTAGCTTGTTGGGTTTTGATTTTGAGTATAATTATCTCGCCACCCTCAGCGATTACGAAGTCGAGCTCAATCCCGATTTGCCTTCGGAGCTGGAAGTGGTCGATGAAAAAATTGACCGGGCGATAGCCAAAGAGCTGGAACGAGCGCGCAAAGAAGATCCCGAAAAAGCCGAAACTATCGAAAAGCTCAACGAGGGGGAAGAGCTCACCCGCAAGGAGCTGCGGCAAATGATGCGCGAATACGAAAAAGAAGAGCAAAAGGAGCAGGAAGCGCCCGAAATCGTAGAGGATTATACCTACGAGGTGGATTCCAACGCTTACGAAAAAGACTCGGCCTTTTGGGCGGAGGCGCGCCCCCTTCCCCTTACCGAATACGAGGTGAAAGGTTACGAGCTGCAAGATAGCATTGCGAAGGCCGAGACGGAAGAAGCCGAAGAAGGCGATGACACGGATTCGGTAGGTAGAGGCAACCTGGGCGTCAGTGGCTTGCTGTTTGGCCGGAGTTTTTCATTGGGCGAGGGGCATTCCCTGCAGTATCGAAGTCCACTATTATTCGTTCAGTACAACCCGGTGGAAGGCTACAATGGCACGGGAGGATTGACCTACCGCTACCGCGGGGACAATGATCTCGATGCAGGCATCGACGGCCGCTACGGCCTTGCCTGGAATCGGTTTAATTTCCGGGGTTTTAGCAGCTACCGTTTCGGGCAAAGAGATGAGCACGTATTATCCGTAGAAGGGGGGCGTTATGTGAGCCAATATAACGTGGAGTACCCGGTAGTGGAGTTGTTCAATACCTTTTACGCCCTGCTATTCGAACGCAATTACATCCACCTATTCGAAAAGGAATATGGCGCTCTGAACTACCGTAAAGACTGGTCGGAAACCGCTACCCTGCGATTTGGCGCCGAATGGGCCAACCGCCGCACCCTGCGCACTTTCACGAATCAGACCTGGTTTCCGCGCGATGACCAGGCTTTTCCCGATAACGTACCCTTCAACCTGGAAGCGGAAACGCCTTTCCCCGAACGGCGCAAGGCTTTCGTCCTGCAGGCGGGAATTGAGGTGCGCCCCTGGCAAAAATACCGCATCCGCAATGACAATCGCTACGCCATCGAAAACAGCTCGCCCACCCTCGGATTAAAATACCGCAAAGGCATCAACGGGCTGGCCGAAAGCACCACCAATTTCGATCTGCTCGAATTCACCTACCAGCAAAAAATCACCCCCGGCGTTCGGGGTATTCTCGACCTGCGCCTCAACACCGGAATATTTCTGAACAACAACTCCCTGGGCTTCGCCGACTTCAAACACTTCCCCGGCAACCAAATGGTGTTTACCACCTCCGATCCGGTGGCTTCGTACCGCTTGTTGCCTTACTATACCTTTAGCACCCAGGAAGAATTTGTCAGCGCGCACGTGCACTACCAGTTCCGCAAGTTCCTCTTCACCCGCATCTGGCAGGTGCAGCTGCTCGGCATCAAGGAGAATGCTTTTGTCAATTACCTGCATACGCCCACCAGCGAGCACTACTTTGAGGTAGGCTACGGGATCGACAATATCTTCCGCCTCTTCCGCCTGGAATTCGTCACCAGCTTCCAGGATGGCGCCTACGAGGACTTTGGGGTGCGAATTGGGATTGCTTCAAATATCGGAGGAATGCTGGGGATTGAGT
>CAYWHT010000562.1:0-3236 GCA_964458135.1 uncultured Saprospiraceae bacterium
ACGGCAACGGCGGCGACAATAACTGCACCGGTGACGAACTTAGGCTGAATATCGTCCTCGATAACTACGGCACCGAAACGACCTGGCAACTGACCGATGACGCCACCGGGCAAATCGTAGCCAGTGGCGGCCCTTACAGCAACGGACAACCCGGCACCCAAGTCACGGAAACCATCTGCGTTGATAGCGATTGTTACACCTTCGAGATGCTGGACAATTACGGCGACGGCATTTGCTGCGGCTACGGCAACGGCCGTTACGAGCTTCGCGATCCCGACGGCAATATCCTGGCATCGGGCAGCGACTTCGGCGCCAGCGACGTCACTTCCTTCTGCCTGTCGGATGGCGGCGGTGACGACGGCGGCGATCCGCCCGTAAATGACGACTGCGAGGGCGCCACCTACTATTTCGCTTTACAATTAGACGACTTCGGCAGCGAAACGACCTGGAAGCTCCTCAATAGCTCCGGCAGCGAAATTGCCCAGGGCGGCCCTTACAATGATAAAGAGGGCGGCCAGGAAATCCGCGATACCTTCTGCGTGCCCAACGATTGCTATACCCTCCAGCTATTCGACGAATACGGCGACGGTATCTGCTGCGAATACGGCAACGGAGATTTCCAACTCGTCAAAGAAGACGGATCTGTGGTGGCTTCCGGCGGAGACTTCGGCGCGTCCAACGAAGTAGAATTTTGCGCGGACGGCGATGACGGCAGCGGCGGTGGATCTTGCGTGGATGTCAACTTCAACGAGTATCCGGTCATCTCCTACGGAGGCAACCAGGATCGCGGCTCGGCAACCGTCACCGACAACGGTGAAGCCGTGACCCTCAACAACAATGCCTGGAAAGCCGTAAGCCTCAGCTACAATATTACACCCAATACGGTGCTGGCATTCGACTTCAAGTCGACCCGCGAAGGAGAAATCCACGGCATCGGCTTCGACGATGACAATTCCATTTCCTCCTCCTTTACCTTCCGCCTCTACGGCACCCAAAACTGGGGCATCGGCAATTTTGACGATTATCCCGGCGGAGGCGACTGGAAATCGTACACCATTCCCGTAGGCCAGTTTTATACTGGGGAAGCCACCCTGCTCACTTTCGTGGGCGACCACGATACCGGCGCCCAGAATGCCGATGCTCATTTTCGCAACGTGCGCATCCACGAAGGTAGTGGCTGTAGCCAGACCGATCGGCTGGAATTCGGAACGCAAAATAACCTTCCCGCAAGAGGCAAACTAAAAGCGTATCCCAACCCCGTCAATCAGCTGCTGCAACTGGAATTCCAGGACAAGCAGTCGCGCCAAGCCCAACTGGAAGTGTACGACCTGCAAGGCAAGCGTATCGAAGCCAGAACCATCCGCACCACGGAGGGCTGGAACCGCTTCGAACTCTCGACCAGCAATTACGCCGCCGGTACTTATATGATCCGCCTGCGTTTGGGATCGCTTAATTTGACGCGGAAGATTTCGGTGGTGAGAAATTGATGGTATTGGCGCCCGTTAGATCGGCCGCCGGGTAAAAATGGTGAATGGCGCTACCCTATTATGGGCTTCGCAAGGCCTGTAAATGATCCATGGCGGCAGCCCTGATTGGAGCGGCGCCATTCACTATTCACTACCTCTAACCAACAGATCCTCCAAGCGCTCACGAATCCGCTCAAACCCAAATCCTGCCCAAACCGCATCCCACTTTCGTCGTATTTCTTTTAAGGCAAGGTTGCCCATGCTGCCCTCGTGGGTGTGTTGAACTGCGGAAGGCGGGGTGAAACGGCCCGCCTCGATTGCCTGTCCGATCTTGCGGTAGGCATCCCGGAAAGGGGCGCCGCGGAGTACTTCCTGATTAACTGCTTCTACACTAAAAAGGTATTGGTATTTTTTTTCCCGGAGAATATCCTGGCGAACTCCGATTTGGGGGAGGGCGTAGTGCAGCATGCCCAGCACCTCCTTGAGAGTTTCCACGGCGGGAAAGATGGCTTCCTTCAGCAACTGGAAATCGCGGTGGTAGCCCGAGGGCAGGTTAGTGGTCAGGATGCTGATCTGTTGGGGCAAGGCTAGCAATTGGTTGCACTTAGCCCGGCTCAATTCAAAAAGATCGGGATTTTTCTTATGGGGCATAATGCTGGAGCCGGTGGTCAGCTCGTCGGGAAAACGGATGAAATCGAAGTTTTGGCTGAGGTAAAGCACCAGATCGTAGGATAGTTTGTTGAGCGTAGCTCCGAAAGCCGCCAAAGCAAAGGCGAGAAACAGCTCCGTTTTGCCCCGACCCATTTGGGCGTGCACCACATTATAACTGAGGTCTTCGAAGCCGAGCAGGCGCGTGGTCAAGCCCCGGTCGAGCGGAAAAGAAGAACCGTAGCCCGCCGCCGACCCCAGCGGGTTGTGGTTGATGATGCGAAAGCTTGCCAGTAACTGTTGGAGATCATCGACCAGGCTCTCGGCGTAACTACCAAACCACAGCCCAAAGGAAGAGGGCATGGCGACCTGCGTATGCGTATAGCCGGGTAGCAAGACCTCCCGGTGTTTTTCGGCTAAAGCCAATAACACATCGAAGAGCGCGGCGGCCATCTCCGCCAGCTGCTCCATCTCGGCCCGGAAATACAACCGCAAATCCACCAGCACCTGATCGTTACGGGAACGGCCGGCGTGCACCTTCTTACCCAAATCTCCCAGCTCCTCGGTGAGCAAGTATTCCACCTGGGAATGCACATCTTCGATACCCCCGGCAATGTGAAAGGCGCCTCTCCGGGCTTGCTCGTATTGCCGCCGGAGCGCTGCCTGTATTTGCTCGTGCTCTTCTCCGGAAAGTAAACCGATCGATTTCAGCATGGCTACGTGCGCCAGGGAGCCGAGAATATCGTAAGGGGCCAACAACTCGTCAAACTCCCGGTCGCGCCCCACCGTGAAATGTTCTACCCGCTGATCGGGCGAAAAATCTTTTTGCCACAGCTTCATGACGTTGATAAGTTTGAAGTAAATGTAGAACTTCCCGGCCGGGAAGGAAAGGGACGGGACGAAGTAGTATAAACAAAAAAGTCTCACGACTTTGTATCGACCTGAGACCGTTAACCTTGAATTCTTTATTACTTACAGTTATATCGTAAAAATCCAATGAATGCTGCGCTACTTAAAATAGGTATTGTCTAAGTGGGTATAGTTAAAATCCATATTTTAACAGTAATTAGTATTTGGACCCTACTGAAGTGCGAAATCGGAATTCCTGCCGATCAGTGGCGC
>CAYWHT010000563.1:0-3232 GCA_964458135.1 uncultured Saprospiraceae bacterium
GCCAAGGGGTAAAATCCCAACAAGCTCTTACATTCGAATTTTCTAATTCCAATTCCTGACCGACTATGAGTCAATCCGTAGAGGCCCACGGCCTGCAGTTTCGCCCCTATCTTTCCGCCGATGTTATCCGGGAACGGGTGGAGGAGTTGGGCTGCTCCCTGCATCAGTTCTACCGGGATAAAAACCCCTTGTTTCTGGGGGTATTGAATGGCGCCTTCGTTTTTACGGCGGATTTGGTTCGGGCAAGCCAGGTGAATTGCGAAATATCTTTTATCAAACTCTCTTCTTACGACGGGCTGGGATCCACCGGTCAGATCAGTAACCTCATCGGATTGGAAGAACCCATCGAAGGGCGTCACCTCATTTTGGTGGAAGACATCATCGATACCGGGCAGACGCTCCACCATTACCTTCCCTTGCTCAGAGCATTGCAGCCCGCATCACTCGCGGTGGTTACCCTCCTGCTCAAGCCGGAGGAATTGCAACACCAAATTCAGATCGATTACGTCGGTTTTGAGATCCCACCGAAGTTCGTTATCGGTTACGGCTTGGATTACCGGGGGTTGGGGCGGCATCTGCCGGGGATTTATCAATTGGCGGAGTAGGAGTTGGGGGAGAAGTAGAAGACAGAGGCCGGAGATAACCGGCGGTAAATATCCGATATGGAATTATCCAAGTTATGTCATCAAACGCGGGCCGTGGTTACGGCGGTGGGCGCCTTCATCCGCCAGGAGGTGGGAAAGGTGGCCCATGAGCAAGTCGAGGATAAAAGTGTTAATAGTTTGGTCAGTTACGTGGACCGGGCCGCCGAGGAGCGGCTGGTCAATCAACTGGGCGAGCTGGCGCCCAATTCCGTTTTTCTTACCGAAGAAAATACGGTGGAAAACCGGGAAGGGGAGTGGCAATGGATTATTGACCCGCTGGACGGTACGACCAACTTTCTGCACCAATTGCCCTGTTTCTCGGTGAGTGTGGCGCTGCGGCGCGAAGGGCAAACCGTGCTGGGCATGGTATACGAAATCAATCAGGATGAGTGCTTTTACGCCTGGGAGTCGAGCGGCGCCTTTTTAAATGACCGGCCGATACAAGTGGCCCGCAACGATCAGATGCAACATGCGTTACTGGCTACGGGCTTTCCCTATTTTGACTATAGCGAGTTATCGCCTTATATGGATTTGCTGCGCAAGCTGATGGAACACTCCCGGGGAATCCGGCGTTTCGGTTCGGCGGCCGTCGATTTGGCCTACGTAGCCTGCGGGCGCTTTGACGCTTTCTACGAATACAGCCTGAGCCCGTGGGACATGGCCGGCGGCGCCTTTATCGTGCAAGCGGCCGGCGGCCTGGTGACCGACTTTCGGGCTGGTGACGACTATTTATCCACTGGCAAGATCGTGGCGGGAAGCCCGGGCATTCAGCCTCCCTTGCTGGAAATGATCAGCGCCATTTTTGAAGGCGGTCAGGAATAAACCGCCTACATTTCCGCAACCGTCATCGATGAATTGCGGCCGTTGATCGAACAGATTGTTCCTTCGCCTTTTCAAGGCCTATTTTCAAGCCTGGGAATTTTTAAAGGAAAAATTGAATATGAGCCTTCTGGAAACCATACGCCTCGCCCTGCGCTCCATCCGCTCCAATTTACTGCGGGCAATCCTCACCCTGATGATTATCGCGTTTGGCATCATGGCGCTGGTGGGCATCCTGACGGCCATCGATAGCGCCATCTATTCACTCAATGACAATTTCGCATCCCTGGGCGCCAACACCTTCGACATTGACCCGCGGGGGGAAGGCGTACAGGGCAGCCGGGGTGGAAGGACCGCCAAACGGGGCGAGCCCATCCGCTACCGCCAAGCCGTGGAGTTCAAGGAGCGCTTCAATTTCCCTTCCGATGTTTCGGTTTCCCTCTTTTGCACCGGCGGCGCCACGATCAAATACAAAAACGAAGAAACCAATCCCAACGTCAGCATCTTCGGCGTCGACGAAAACTACTTGCAGGGCAAAGGTTTCGACCTGCAGGTAGGGCGTAATTTCTCCCGCAGGGAGGCCTTGCGGGGCGGTTACCAGACCATCATCGGTTCGGACATCGTCGACCAACTCTTTAACGGCGAACCGGTCAAAGCCCTCAATAAAACGATTTCCGCGGGCAACATCAAACTTAAGGTGATCGGCGTTTTGCAATCAAAGGGTTCGAGCATGAACCAGAGTGAAGACCGGCGCATTCTGATTCCCCTCTACACCGGTAAGCGTTATTTCGCGAGCGAGGATCAGGATTACAACCTCTTTGTAGCCGTCAAAGACGCCTCCCAGATCGATGTGGCTATTGCCGAGGCGACGGGTTTGTTCCGTAATGTGCGAGGCCTTAGGGCTACCGAGGCAAACGATTTCGAGATCACTAAAAGCGACAGCCTGATCGGCGTCATCAAAGAAAATACTTTATACCTGCGCCTGGCCGCCATCGGCATCGGGCTTATTACCCTCGTCGGCGCCGCCATCGGCCTGATGAACATCATGCTGGTATCGGTGACCGAGCGCACCCGCGAAATTGGCATCAGTAAAGCCATTGGCGCCAATCAGCGCGTCATTCTCACCCAGTTTCTCACCGAAGCCGTCACCATCAGCCTGATGGGCGGCCTGGTCGGCATTCTGCTAGGCGTGCTGATCGGCAATGTGGTGACTTATCTGTTGGGGGGTACTTTCCTGTTTCCCTGGAGCTGGATTACGATTGCCGTTGTGACCTGTCTGGTGGTTGGTTTGGCTTCGGGCTTGTACCCCGCCTTGAAGGCGGCGCGCCTGGATCCCATAGAATCGTTGCGCTACGAATGATGACCGTCGGTCGACCTCCCCGCCCGTTAAACGACGCCCCCTGACGGTCGTCTTTCCCAATTTCCGGCCTCCAATCCATTGGCGAGGATTTGACAGCCCGTTCCCTTTCTTCAAACTTTATTTGTTTTACGGCGCGGCTTTCGTATCTATCGGAATTTGTCGGCGCACTGGAAGAGAGGGAGGCGGGAAAACAAGTACAAGATTAATGAACCGGGAGTTTTTAGTGAATATTGCGCTGCTGACCACGGCGAACCTGCTGATTAAGCCCTTTTATTTATTCGGCATTGACCGGACGGTGCAAAATGTCGTGCCCGAGGGAGATTACGGGCTGTACTTCTGTCTTTTCAATTTTACGCTGATCTTTAAGATCGTCAATGATTTTGGGATTCAGAATTACAATAAAAGCAAA
>CAYWHT010000564.1:0-2572 GCA_964458135.1 uncultured Saprospiraceae bacterium
GCTATTCTCTGGGAAGCCCGAAGCCCACCAATCTTCAGTTGGTGGGTAGTTCACAGTGAATAGTACCCTCCTCGTTCCCCGGCCTACCCATTGGCGCGCCTTGCCTCCTCTCGATACCGCCCCGGCGTTTGCCCGAAGTGCTGTTTAAATACTCGGATAAAATGGGATGGACTTTCGAAGCCGCAATGATAGGCTATATCGTTTACATTTTCCTGGGTGCACCGCAGCAGGCGGCCGGCCAAATCCATTCGGCGGTTGAGCAACCACTTGCCGGGGGCTTCCCCGTAGATTTTTAAAAACTGCCTTTTAAAGGAAGAAAGGCTCGTATTGCACAGGCGGGCGTAATCTTCCAGTTTTAAATTGCTCGCAAAGTTTTCTTCCACCACCTGGCGAACTTTATAATGCGCATTGGCGCTCAGCGTTGCAAGGTAGGCCGCCAGCCGCCGGTGCTGGGGCTGGATGAAGATGTGCAAAAACAGTTCGTCCAGCTTCAACTCCAATAGTTTGGAGTCGGTGATCGCGCCGTTGTGCAGGTAATGGATGATAGAATGAAAGTAAGTTTCCAGCGCAGGCTCCATCTCCAGCGCCAGAATCCCTTCCAGGGGCGTACGCCGCGGCTGTTTCAGCCGGTTTTGCAAATGGAGATAACGGGAAAAGAACCCCCGAAAAAAGGCGTCCGGCAGGAAAAAAAGCAGGGTGGTAAAGGCATTATCCGGGAAATTTTTGGTGGTATACGCCCCCTTTTTGGTGAACAGCAGGGTGCCGGGGCGAACCTCGAATTCCCTGGCCTGCGTGCTAAAAATTTTAAAGCCGCCGGTACAGTACATCAGACAGTGGCGATCGATCCAAAAAGGACTGTACGCCTCGGTGGCCGGGCAGACGAATTCCGCGTAGAGCGCCTCCCGGATGGGCACTTTTTTGTAAAAATTAGAGGCCTGAACCTCCTCGTAAAAATTGATAGGCATGGCGCTGGGGATTGTCGGGTGATCAAATAAAGCGCGTACGGGCTTCCATTAACGGTCCAAAAATGGAGGCAAAAAGAGGGGTAAGTCAAAAAATGAATGGTTACGTTTGGTGTACCATCCTGACCAGACTGGTGGAATTTTAGTGGACAAGCCCAACCCATCGAGTAGACATCAGTGCCATGACAATCAAATTAAGTCATTGATTATTAGGAACTTAATAGGTTTTCGGAGGTAAACATGGGGCCATCCCAAGCATGCCTTGGGCGGGGAAAGAGCGATTTTGGGTGGCAGGCTTGTGCTTTGTTTTGTAAGGCAATTGGTTTGGTGACGAGGTGTGAGACGGTTCAATTCTCAAATAATTGATTGTGAGGATAAAATTAAACCTTGAACCTGCTCACCAATCAACGCAACGCCTTAAAATACCGCTTCCCCCGCCCATAATACTGCCAAACGATGCTCCCGGGATAGCGCCCCGTATCCGTATTGGGGAATTCGCTGACGGAAACGCGTTCGATGCGTTCGCGATTGGCCTTGCGCTTGCGCATCGTTTTGGAGAAATTGGGAAAGAAATGCCAGTGGGCGTGCAGGATGGAAGCGATATGCCCGAACTTGCCCTGCACGAGGAAGAGCATGCCGGCCAGGCCGTCGAGCAGGAGGCGCGTAGGCAGGAGCCACAGCAGCTTTTGCACCGGCTCGTTTTTGAGGATGGTGTAGAGCGTATTGCGAAAGTTGAGGAAGGCCTTACGGGGCGTATTGTAGTTGAGGGTGCCGCCGCCCATGTGATAGACGACCGAACGGGGGCGCACCATAATCTTGTAGCCCGCCCTTTTGAGGCGCCAGCACAGGTCAATTTCCTCGGCGTGGGCAAAGTAGTCGGGATCGAAGCCGCCGATGTCGTGGAAAAGCTGCGCCCGGATGACGAGGGCGGCGCCGGTGGCCCAGAAGATCTCCTGGGTATTGTCGTACTGGCCGGTATCGGGCTCGGTGGTGGCGAAAAGGCGGCCGCGGCAAAAGGGATAACCCAGGGCGTCCAACCAGCCGCCGGCGCCGCCGGCGTATTCGAAATGCGTCTTTTGCCGGTAGGCTTTGACCTTGGGCTGGCAAACGGCCACCGTCCAGTCGCGTTCCATCAGCTCAATAATGGGCTCTATCCAGTTGGAAGTCACCTCCACATCCGAATTGAGCAGGATGTAGTACTCGGCGTCAATGTGACGCAAGGCCAAATTATAACCCTGAGCGTAGCCGTGGTTCCGGTTCAGGTCAATGCAGCTTACTTCGGGATAGTTCTCGGCGAGGAACCGCAACGAGCCGTCGGTGGAAGCATTGTCGGCTACGTATACCTTGAAGTTATCGTAAGTGCTGGTCAACACGGAAGGTAGAAATTTTTCCAGATACTGGCGCCCGTTATAGTTTAAAATGGCGATGGCCACGCGGGGATGTTGGCTTATTTTTTTTTTGCGCTCGATCGAGCTTTGCGATCGCAGCAACAACTGGGCCCTTTTGCGGTCCTTTTCGAGCTGCCTTCGCAGTCCGTCCAAATCCTCGAAAGCTTCGTCGTCACGAATGCGCTCCACCAGTTCGAGCTGTAATTTGTCGCCGTAGATGTC
>CAYWHT010000564.1:2582-3228 GCA_964458135.1 uncultured Saprospiraceae bacterium
GTCGTATTGTGATGATCCCTGAGGGTCGGGCGATCACCGATATAGAGCATGCCGCCGTAACGCAGTTGCTGATGCCGGACAAATACCGCGTAGATGCCGCCCGGCGGTACGAGCTTATGCTTCTGGGAGATTTCCAGATTAGCAGTGGGGAAGCCGAGATCGGCGCCGATGTTTTGCCCGTGAACAACGGTGCCGGTCAGAAAAAAATGGTGGTTGAGCAGCCGCGAAGCCGCCTTGACATCGCCCCGCACCAATGCCGAGCGGATCTTGGAAGAACTCACCGCCATGTCTTCCACTTCCTGCTTTTCGATGACGACCACTTCAAAACCCTCCTGTTTGCCGTGCCACTTTAGGTAGTTGACATCGCCGCGCCGCCCCAATCCGAAGCGGTGATCGTAGCCGATGACCACATAGCGGGGATGGAACTTATCGACGAGAAACTTTTGGATATACTCATCGGCGCTTTGCTGGGAAAACTCCACCGTAAAGGGCGCCACCACAACATGATCAACGCCGTAGCGCTCCAGAAGCTGTACTTTCTCATCAATGGTGGTAATGAGCCGCAGGGAGCCGTCTTTCGGATAGACGATCAAACGGGGGTGCGGATGAAAAGTGACCAGCACACTCTCCCCATTGACACTGCGCG
>CAYWHT010000565.1:0-3225 GCA_964458135.1 uncultured Saprospiraceae bacterium
GGATGCTGTTTTGCCAGCGCAAGTATTTAGGCACTACGTAGTCTATGATAGGGCGCATCCGGAATGCCCGTGCAGTCTAATTTTTTAATCTCCCAAAACTGAGATCATGTCATCTTTATTTAGAACGCTTATTTTTGCACTTGTTACCCCTCCCTTGTTATTTCGGCCAAAGCCTTTGCCGATTGCGCCGATGTTTCCATTGGAATTGATACCGTCAAGGAAAGTTGTGATACTTTAAGAATGCCCGTTATTTTGGAAGATCCGCCGGATAATCTTACGATAATTGATATTGGAATTTTTTTCACCAACGATCTCGCCATTGAACTTGTAAGGAGTGAGATAAGCCTCAATCCAGCCCTCCCAGGTGACTTCGAGCTTGATATTTCTTCAGGTAATATTGAAAGCATTTCTCTGATCGAGTTCAGAGATACCACTCAGGCGTTTTCATTCTCCAGCGATTCCTTGATGCTTTTTGAAATTGTCCTTACCGGTGACGTTAGCGCATGTACGGAAATTTCCTATTCGGCCAATTTTCAGATTGATGGCGATTCTACTTGTCAGACTGGTGATGTCCTACAAACGGTTTGTGTGCCTTCCACCACCATTAGTGGATTGGTGGAAAAAATTCCGGATACGAAGGGTGTTCCTGGGGTGGAGATTACTGCTGATGGTCAGATGGCTGGTGGTATGAGTAGTGTTGAGAGCAATTCAAACGGTAATTATAGCATTCCAAATTTCATTCCTTGTGATATTGTAGATTTAGAAACTAAGAAAACCGAAGGCAACGGTTGCGGCCTCACATCTTTTGATATTACTCTGCTAAGTGATCATATTCTATCTGTAGACTTATTCGATGAAGAGTATCAATACATTGCAGCGGACGCCAACAATAGCGGCACGATTTCAACACTCGACAATGTAACGATAAGGGCGGTTATTTTGGGGTTACAATCTTCGCTGAGTAAACCTTGGGTAGTTCTTGCCAAACCCAACTACGATAGCCTTTCTATTCCTTCCCAACACCTAACGGTACCCAACTACAGTGAAACTTACCAAACGGATACTCTATTCTCTGGAACATTTGTACAGGGAATTTTTGGGATAAAAGTAGGCGATGTAAATGCAGCAGGTTGTGATCAAGATAGTATTGCCAAAAGCAGTGGCAGGCCAGTGACAGAGGCTCAGACTTCCGGAACACATTCCTTTCGCATTGAGAACCGGGTTGCCGAAACTGGTCAAGAAGTATTTGTTCCGGTGTATGCTGATAAATTTCATGATCGACGGTTGCTGAGCCTGGGACTTCAGTTTTCTCCAGAAGCCATTGAAATAATTGACCTGGTTAAACCGAGCCAATCAAACGCTTTCTGGTAAGGTGCTTAAAGTCAAGAAGTAATGCAATTACTCCTAATTTCGGAAAATGGGCAGTACTTGCCCATTTTCCGGATTTTCATAATCGAAAAAGCGATGAATTATGAAAAGAAGTGGATTTCTACTGTTTTTGTTGCTGACCATAGGTTCAGCACAAGCACAACTCTACTTTTGCGACGACGATGAGGGCATCGGCACACTTAATCCGCAAACTTGTTCATATGATTATTTTAAAAACTCAGAAGAAGAGGCTTCCGCATTTCCCGGAACGCTGTCAGACATTGCTCTCCACCCGGATGGCTCTTTGTATGGACTGGAAGCTATTCCACAAACCGGGCAAGGACAAGAATACATTCTGGTCAGAATAGATATTGAGACCAAAAAATTTGTCGACACACTTACGATTATACCGGACATATTAACTTCTCTGGTATGTAGTCCCGAAGGTATGTTTTACATGGGTTCGGATGATTTATACTCCTATAATCCTAGGACCGATATTCTAAATCATCTTGGCCCATTCCCCCAAGAAACAGATGTACTAATTGGCGATCTTGCCTTTTTTCGGGGCAAATTGTACGGAAGCTTTTATTTGTCCCGGGGGGATGAGGGCGCCATTTACGAGATCGATCCGGAAAGTCCATCTGAGAGCCGACAATTATTCCGAGGGCTATATTCTGATGAAAATTTCGGGTCTCTTACCGTATTTCAGTCTAAGGATTACGGGGAAAAAATATTGGTTGGAGGAAGCGGCGTCGATGGAAAAAATCCGGTTTACCGGGTTGATCTGGAAAACGACAGCCTCATCCATCTTTGCGATGCTAATTTGATGAAGCCTCATACCAGCCCCCAATTCTGGGGGTTCACCAGTACGGATGAATTCCGCAATAATTATGAGCTGTTAATCGACCTGGACGCCGACAACAGCAGCGGTCGCTTGATGGACCATTTTCAGTACGAAGATCGCTGTACTACCGATTATCCCGTTGCCGATAGCGACATTCGCATCCAAAACGCCACCGGCCGGGTCATCGATTCGCTGGTCATTACCCTGGAAGCTACCCCGGGCGCACCCGGTGAGGAATATTTCCAATACACGCCCGCTCCCAACGATCTGCTGGAAGTACGCGGCAACGACAGCCCCCGTCTGGTGCTCATCGACGGTCAGGGCGCGCCTTCCGGCTTTTTCATCGACATCCTGCGGCGCGTGCGCCTGCACCTGGCCTCCCGGCAAGCCCCCTCGGGCTTGCGCCGGGTGAACTTCCGCATCTACGCCGGCGGTCAGGTCAGCGATCCGGCCAAAGCCTTCATCACCGCCCGCCTCGACGAAAAGCCCGATGCGGGCGAGGACGCCTATGTCGAATTTTGCACCGCCGGCAAGGGCGACCACCTCATCGAGGTCCTCGGCGGCACCCCCAGTTCCGGCGGTCGCTGGGAACCCCAACTATCGGGCGGCGACGGCTTTTTCAACACCCTCACCGACACCAGCGGCGTTTATCGCTACATCGTCCGGGAGGGCTATTGCCCGGCTGATACGGCCCAGGTGGAGGTCTTGCTTCGACCCCGACCGGAGCTCACCCTGCTACCTGCCGCCGACGGCCGCGCGGAGGTTTGCCCGGGCGATACGTTGCGGTGGACCGCCCGCTCGCCCACCGCCGTCACCTACCGCCTCGGTAATCTGGCTGAGGAAACCATCCGCCCTGTCGATTCGGTCTTCACTACGCCACCGGGCCGCTACTTTCTGGAAGTTTACGATGCCTACGGCTGCGGACAATTCACGCGCCTTTTCGTCACCGAAAACGAGGAATCCGGCCCCGTCAGCACCCTTGCGGCCTCCGCCTGCCGCGGCTCCACTTT
>CAYWHT010000566.1:0-3225 GCA_964458135.1 uncultured Saprospiraceae bacterium
TTTCGCCAAAAGACACTGCCAAAGCGCAAAGCTACTTATTACACAGGGTACTAGTCAAGGGGTTGCGAATAAGGTGACGCAGTTGTTTGCATAGTCTCGCTCCGGCATTTCCTCCGGGCATCCCCCAGCACTACCCACTACCTAGATTGCCCAACCAACGGGGCCTCCTCGATATAATCCAACAAATCCTCCAAATCCCAGGCTTCTTCGATGCGGAACTGCCCGATGCGCGTTCGCCGCAGGGCAGAGAGGTAAGCGCCGCTATCTAGGGCGCGACCAAAATCGTGGGCCAGGGAGCGGATGTAGGTGCCCTTGCTGCAATCGACCCGGAAGTCGATCTCGGGGAGTTCCACCCGGGTAAAGTCGAAAGTGTCGATGCGCACCGTGCGGGGGTCTACCTTTACCTTTTCGCCACGCCGGGCCTTTTTGTAGAGCGGCTGCCCGTCGACTTTGATCGCCGAAAACAAGGGTGGATACTGTTCGATTTCGCCCAGAAAGCGACGGCGGGCATTTTCCAGGATTTCGGGAGTGAGGTGGTGGATGGGGAATCGTTCTTCGATACCCGTTTCGGCGTCGTAGGAGGGGGTGGCGGCGCCCAGCACCATGGTGCCTTCGTAGGATTTGTCCAGCTCCTGGAATTGGGTCAACCGCTTGGTGGCCTTGCCGGTGCAGATGATCAACAGGCCCGTGGCCATGGGATCGAGCGTGCCCGAATGCCCCACCTTGATTTTTTTGATCTGGAGGCGGTGGCGCAGCTTGGCGCGTATCTTGTTTACGACGTCAAAAGAAGTCCAATCCTTCGGTTTGTCTACCAGCAGGTTGGCGCCGGCGAGAAAGTCGTAGCGCGGAAGGGGATGGTCATCATCATTCATCGGCTCTTCGTACTTTTTGTTGAAACGACTCGGGTAAGATTAGGGATTCCAATAAATGGCGGTAATGGCAATTGCGGCCACGATAAAACAATATACGGAAAAATAGCGCAACTTACTATTCCGAACCAGTTTTATCATCCACAAGCAGGCCAGTAAGCCGGTGAGAAAGGCCATAATAAAGCCCGCCAATAAGGGCAGCACTTGGGCGCTATTTTGCGTAAGCTCACCACCCGCGATATCCTTGGCCATTTTGCCGAGGATGAGGGGCACCACCATGAGAAAGGAGAAGCGGGCGGCTCGCTCCCGGTCGATGCCCAATAATACCGAAGTGGAGATGGTGGCTCCCGAGCGGGAGATGCCGGGAAGGATGGCCACGGCTTGCGCCAACCCAATCAGGAAGGCCTGCAAGAAGCTGACGTGCTGACCGGTGTCGCGCGCCCGGTCGGCCAGAAAGAGCAGTAAGCCCGTTACGATGAGCATCAACCCGACCAACAAGATCTGGCGGTTGAATAGGGTCTCGATCTGGCTCTCAAACATCAAACCCACCAGAGCCGCCGGCGCCATAGACACCAGCACGCTGATGGAAAAACGGGTGGACTCGTTCCAGCGAAACTGAAACAGCCCCTGAAATATTTCGACGACTTCCCTGCGGAATACGGCAAGGGTACTGAGCGCCGTGGCGGCGTGCAGGGTGACGGTCATGAGCAAGCTCTCCTCCGCCAGGCTGTCGTCGCCCAGGAAAAATTTGGCCAGCTCCAGGTGACCGCTACTGCTGATGGGAAGAAATTCCGTAAGCCCCTGGATGATGCCCAGAACGATAGAACGAATGATAGCTTCCATGGGGCTAGCGCTTGAAGATGGCGTAAATCTCCGTACCTAGTCCCGCCAGAATGAAAATAGGCGCCAGGACAGTGCGGCGAAAACTGTAAATGCGCTGCGGCTCCCATACGTCGGGACTAGGCATCCGCCCGCCGGCCATCAACAAAAAGCCGATAAAGATCAGGCCAATGCCGATACCCATCCACAGATAATTTTTGGGGCCGAAGATCAACTCTACCTGCTGTTTGGCGGGCGTCTTGCCGCGACGCCGTCCCGTGGCTGTCGCTTTCTGACCGGAAGCGCCGCTTTCCTTCTTCTTTTGCGTGGTGACGACCACCTTTTTCTTGCTTGGTTTGTCTTTACTCATTATCCAGTTTTTGACAAAAGTCTTTCACGCTCACGGGCTTAACGTCACAGACGATCCTTTAGTACAAATCGTCGACCCGCATTTTTAAATATTTATTAACCACCCAGTAGGTGCTCATGGTATTGATCAATACGCCGGTGGCCATCAATCCGGCAAATAGTAAGGCGTAGGTGGTCAGGCTCAGTAGCCCCCGCAATTCGGGCGCCTCCTGTTGCCCAATGTACACCAGCGCCGCCAGCGCCGTGATGGCCAGCAATCCGCTCAGCAAACCGTGAAGCAACGCCCGCCACAAATAGGGCCGGCTGATAAAACCCCAGGAAGCCCCCACCAATTCCATATTCTTAATCAGAAAACGGTTGGAATACAGGGCCAGCCGGATGGTGTTATGAATCAAGGTTACGGCCACGAAGATGAAAAATAAGCCCACACCCAGCGCCGCATAACCCATCTTACGCAAATTCCGGGCAATATCACTCACCAGGTTCTCCTGGTAATACACCTCGTTGACGTAGGCCGCTTTCCTGATTTCCGATTGGATGGCGGACAAACTATCCGGATGCATATACGTAGCTTGCACGTTAAAGGTTACCACATCGTAAAAAGGGTTGGGCAGATCCAGCTTTAAAAAGCTGTCGCCAAATTCGTCGCGCATCAATTCCGCGGCTTCTTCCTTATCGATATGGTTGAAAGACCCCGCCTTAAAATAGGGGCGG
Source organism: uncultured Saprospiraceae bacterium (assembly GCA_964458135.1). Taxonomy (GTDB): domain Bacteria; phylum Bacteroidota; class Bacteroidia; order Chitinophagales; family Saprospiraceae; genus CAYWHT01. Next base: position 2,772 of record CAYWHT010000566.1, read on the forward strand.
CCGTTTAATTCCTCCTCCAGATGGGCCACCTCTTCGGCGGCTACGTTTTCTTGCAACTCCACCAGCAGGTTTATCCGTTCCTTGAAAACAGTGATTACCCGCTGGGCGTAGGTCAGCACCAGGGCAAAAAATCCCAGCAAGAATAGCACCAGCGCCACTCCGGTAATCGAGTACAGGTAATTGGGACGGGTACGGGGAGTAGAAGCATCACCGTATTCGGGCATGGGGCCGGGATGTTAGGTTTTTCAAAACAAAAGGCAAAATTAAGAATTATTTTTGTCCTTATTCCGGGTTCCGGCACAATAAACCTATAGGCGAAATACGTGTATTAATTAAAACTGTAATTCCATGAAAAGGGTCCTGTTCTTTCTCCTATTGCTGGCGCCCGGCATGGCCCCGGGGCAAATCCATTTGCGCAACGCTTCCTTTGAAGGCGATCCGCAAGACGCCACCG
>CAYWHT010000567.1:0-3217 GCA_964458135.1 uncultured Saprospiraceae bacterium
TGCCTGGGCGGGGGCGCCATCATTCCTAAAGCCCCCGGCGACGCCATCCTGGGGCTATCGCTATACGGGAAGTGCTGCACCTCACCGTCCTGATGGATCACGATGTCATTGACGGGGCGACGATGGCGGGTTTTGTGTCGAGAGTAGAGGAGGCGTTACGGTCGGGCGTGGTGGGATGAATGGGGAACTCAGTCTATCAAAAGAAGAAAACCCCACAATTCAAGAGCGATCTCCAAGTCAAATAGTTTGTAAAGGCTAATCCTTCCAATTCTCCCGATTTCTTTTGTAGCTTAGGGCCCAAATTCGACCCATATCATCGAAATAAAACGCCGATCGCGCGTTTTACTGTAAACGTGTTTTCGTATGGAATCCAAGCTACAGAGTTTACTCGATAAGATTTACCAGGAAGGGGTGGAAAAGGGCCAGGAAGTGGCTTCGGCCATGGTGAAGGACGCGGAGCGCAAGGCGGAAAAGATCAAGCAGGATGCGGAAAAAGAAGCGGCCGACATTCGCCGCAAGGCGCAAGACGATGCCGATGAACTCAAGCGCAACGTCACTTCCGAACTGGAACTCGCCGCCGAGCAAACGGTGAGCGCCCTCAAGCAGAAGATTAGCGACCTGATCGCCCTGGAAGCCGTTTCCGAACCGGTAGCGGAGGCCTTCGAAGATCGCGAATTCATCAAGCAGACGATCCAGGCCATGATCCGCAACTGGCAAAACGGAGAAAATGGGCTGCGCTTGTTGTTGCCGGAAGAGGAAGAAGAGCTCCACCGGTATTTTTTCAAAAAAAGCAAAAAGCTGCTCGATGGCGGGCTGGAAATCGATTTCGACGGCAAGCTGCAGAATGGCTTCCGCATTGGACCGGCCGACGGCAGCTACGTCATTTCCTTTACCGATAAGGACTTTGAAGCCTTCTTCATGGATTACCTGCGTCCGCGCACGAAAGAAATCTTATACCATAAAGACTGATGGCTAGCCGTAACTACTACTACCTGGTTTCCAGTCTGCCGGAAGTCGTACTGGAACAAAGCAAGTCCCCCTACAGCGTGCCCGAGTTTCTGGAACTCATGCGGGCATCGCTGCATCCCGACGATTTCCGGCAGGTACGGCTGATCTTGCTGCCCTACAGCCACCCGCTGGTGCTGGCGTTTCTCCAAAAAACGGCGGTCGCCAGCCATCCCTGGAGCCCCCTGTCTTATGAAGAATTGGCCGAAAACCTCAAAGAACCGGGGACGTTGCCCGCCTACCTGCACCGCATTTACGAAGCCTACCGGCAGGAAACGCCGCTGTATCCGAATATGAGTTGGGAAAACCAGCTCACTGCCTCGTACTACGAGTACGCGCTGGCCGAAAGCACAGGATTCCTCCACGATTGGCTGACCTTCGAGCGCGATCTCAACAACGTGCTGGTAGGCTGGAACTGCCGCCAATTCGGCTATTCGCTGGAGGGGCAGTTGATCGGAAAAAACGAAGTTACCAACGCCATCCAGACTAGCCACGCCCGCGATTTCGGGCTGTACGCCGAAAGGCCCTACGTCGATCGGTTGCTGGATGAGCTCGAAGACCACGACCTGCTCGAGCGCGAACAAGATATCGATCGCATCAAATGGAATTTTATCGAGGAGGCCAACACCTTTCACTACTTCTCCGTAGAAGTCATCCTGGGTTACCTCCTCAAACTGATTATGCTGGAACGGTGGCTGCGCCTCGACGCGCCCACCGGCAGTGAACGCATCAACCACGTGATCCGGACGCTGGCGGATAGCGCCGGCATCCCGGAATAACCGACGAAAATTCGGGTATCATGAAAGAACCCAACCAACCCACTAAGGGAAAAGTCGACGGCATCATCGCCAACCTGGTCATCGTGCGGGCGAACGGCCCCATGGCCCAAAACGAAATTTGCTTTATCCAGCACGCCGGCACCCCTCTCATGGCCGAAGTGATCAAGGTGGAGGGCGACCAGTCTTACGCGCAAGTGTTCGAAAGCACCCGCGGGCTGTCGCCGGGAGCAGAAGTGATATTCACCGGCCACATGCTGGAGGCTACGCTCGGCCCGGGCATCCTCTCGCGCAATTACGACGGCCTGATGCACGACCTCGACACCATGACCGGCATCTTCCTGCAAAGGGGCGAGTACACGCCCGCCATCGATAAAGAAAAAGAATGGGAATTTGAGCCCCTCGCCCAGGTGGGCGACCGGGTGACGGCGGGCGACTGGCTCGGGCAGGTCGAAGAAAACAACATGCCCCACAAGATTATGACCCCCTTCAAGCTGGAGGGCCGATACAAGGTGAAATCCATCGCCGAAGCCGGAAAATACACCGTCACGGACACCATCGCGCAGCTGGAGGATGAACAGCAGCGGGAAATACCCGTCACCATGATGCAAAAGTGGCCGGTGAAACGGGCGCTCAAAGCCTACGTCAACAAACCCCGCCCCTTCAAATTGCTGGAAACGGGCGTGCGCACCATCGATACCCTCAACCCCATCGTCGAGGGCGGCACCGGCTTTATCCCCGGCCCCTTCGGCAGCGGCAAAACCGTCATGCAACACGCCATCTCCCGACAGGCCGAAGCCGACATCGTCATCGTGGCCGCCTGCGGCGAACGCGCCAACGAGGTGGTCGAAATCTTCAATGAATTCCCCACCCTGGACGATCCCTGGACGGGCCGCAAGCTCATCGAACGCACCACCATCATCGCCAATACCTCCAATATGCCGGTGGCGGCCCGCGAGGCATCGGTCTACACCGCCATGACCATCGGAGAATATTACCGCTCCATGGGCCTGCGCGTGCTCATGCTGGCTGACTCCACCTCCCGCTGGGCGCAGGCCCTGCGCGAAATGTCAAACCGCATGGAGGAATTGCCGGGGCCCGACGCCTTCCCCATGGACTTGCCGGCCATCATCTCCAACTTCTATTCTCGCGCGGGCATCGTCTACCTGAAAAACGGGCAGAGCGGCTCCATCACCTTTATCGGCACCGTTTCACCGGCGGGGGGTAACCTGAAGGAGCCCGTCACCGAATCCACCAAAAAGGTGGCCCGCTGCTTCTACGCCCTCTCCCAACAACGGGCCGACAGCAAGCGCTACCCCGCCATCGATCCCATCGAAAGTTATTCCAAATACCTGGAATACCCGGAATTGCAGGCGACGCTGCGCGAGGAGATCTCCCCCGGCTGGACGGACAAAGTGGACCGGCTCAAAAACCTG
>CAYWHT010000568.1:0-3214 GCA_964458135.1 uncultured Saprospiraceae bacterium
AGGCGTAATAGGGAATGAGTTGCGCCCGGTATTCCGAGGCGGCCCCATCCGTCTGGCGTTGCATCGGTAGGCGAATGGCTTCGATATCGCGCATTAATGAATCTTGCAAGTTGGTAATGGTCATCGCTTCTTCATCCGGTAATCGGGGCAGCCGTAAATTGTGGACAATTCCGTCGTTGTCCACTCCTTCGGCGCAGTACACTAATGGGCCGCGGGTGACGGCCAGCTTATTGCGGTTGGCCTCCACTTGTTCGTGGGCGCGGTTGAATCGCACCGGCTGCGGCAAGGTGAGCGTCAGCTCGTCACCGGCTTGCCATTCGCGATCGAGTACGGCAAAGCCCTTCTCCAACCGGAGCTCGACCTTTTCTCCATTGAGGGTTAACTGCCATTCGGGATTTTGCTCCGGTTGCAAGTAAGTATATAAATCTCCAGGAAGGAAACGGTTAGTGCGAGCCCATCCGGGAATGCGCAACTTCAGCGCAAAATGCTGACCGCCCTCCTGCGGGCCCACTACCAGCCGGATTTGCTCATCGAAGGGATAGCTGGTGGTTTGTCGCAGCGTTACCCTCCCCGATTCCAGCGGAATATCCGCTACGCTACCGGCATAAAGCATTGCATAAACGGTATTGCTCGAATGGGCGTACATCATCCCCGGCACCTGCGGCATCAGGCGCGCGATATTCGAGGGGCAACAGGCCGTGTTAAACCAGGGGGAACGACCGGGCTCACCGTGATTGAAAGGCGTTTTGCCGTCGGATTCCAGGGGGTTGACGTAAAAGAATTCATTGCCCTCCAGGTTGACGCCGGCCAGTGCATTGTTGTAGAGCGCCACCTCGGCTACGTCCATATACTTGGCTTCTTCGGTCAGCAAAAACATGCGGTGATTGAAAAAAACATTACCCACCGCGGCGCAGGTCTCATTGTAGGTCTCCGCATTCGGCAATTGATAGTCTTCGCCAAAGCCCTCGATGCCGTGAACGGCGCCCAGACCACCGGTAATGTGCATCTTCTTATCGGTGATATTTTTCCAAATGCGGTTCAAGGCCGGCAAGTATTCATCGGTGCCGTAAGTCGCCCCCACATCGGCCATAGCCGAATACATATAAGCCGCCCTCACAGCGTGTCCCACGGGTTGGGTTTGCTCAGTTACCGGGGCCTGCTGTTGCGCGTAAGTCGGCGAAAAGTAACGTTCGCCATCGGGAACGTAGGTCTTTCCCCGGATGTCGAGAAATTTTTTGGCCATCTCCAGGTAGAGTTCCTCCCCCGTCACCCGGTATAGTTTGACCAGCGCCAACTCAATTTCCTGGTGCCCCGGCGCCTGATTGACCGGCTCGCCGTCATTATAATCGGGATGCCCCTCGAAAAAGACCTGGTTGATGTGGCGAGCGCTCTTTTCGGCAACCCGCAACAACTGATCCTTGCCGGTAGCCCGGTAATAGGCGACAGCCGCCTCGTACAAGTGCCCCATATTATACAATTCGTGGCTATGGATAACGTGTGAATAGGGCCGGTCGCCCATACCGCCGCCGCCCCAGTGGTCGTGGTCTTTGGAAACGCCCGTAATGTGGGCTACGTAAAGGTAGCCATCCTCCTGCTGGGCGCGGTCAATAATATCGATGATGCCATCCATGCTGCGCTCCAAGGCCGTATCCGGGTTTTCCATCAACACGTAAGCCGCGCCCTCCATCACCTTGTACAAATCTGAAGAAATATACCGATGTGGGAAAGGGAGGTCGGTGGTGTCGCCTTCGAGATACTTGGCGGCCTTCTCCAGGTTTTCCACCGCGGGTTGGGTTTTATCCAGGGCGAAAGGCACCAGGGTTTCGGCCTGCGTTTGCAGGCGCGGCTCCCAGAAGGCATCCTCCAGGCGGACCTGGTTAAAGGGCAGGGGTTCCAGCTTGAAGCCGGAGGCTTTTTCTCGTGGCTCCGGTTCCTGATTGCAGGACACCCATACCACGGAGAACAATGTAGAGACCAGGATCAATCGCTTCATTTCCATCATAATGGTTCAATCTGTTTTTATTCCATTTTATTCTTTCATCAAAAGCAAGACCGACGGCTCCACCGGATACCGGCCGAATTCCGCACCGTAGATCGCCAACCCACCCTGCAAGCCGTCGTTGACCGACAGGCGAATGATCAGTTCTCCGGCACTTGCTGCTTTGGTAATGGCGGCCCGGGATAGGTGGGCCCGCAACAGATAGCCGTAGGAGCCGGCTTCCCGCAGCCGTCGATCTTTAAGTTGGTAATGCCAGGAAAGAATGCCCCGGTGATCGGCGGGATCGTCGGGCAATTCGTAGCGACCCGCCGACTCCCCGTTGACGAAGACCTGCACTGCGCTGGGGAAAGTCGTCTCATCGGTCATCGGGTAAGCGTTGGGGTTCTGGCTGGGCTCCATGGCGCCGCCACCCCTCATATAATCACCATCGGTGTTTGCACCCTCCCCACGGTCTTTACCAAAAAGTTGCTTGGCGGAAGCCTCAACCAGGAAGGTTCCGGCTTCTACTTCTTCCGGTTGCAGATCTTCCGGCCAGGGTATGCGGTATTCGAAGTAACCGTGCCCCGCGCCATTAACCTTGCGCCCTTCACGAACGTTCCACTGTTTGCGCGACCATTCGGCTGCGGTAAAGGCGTTTGCCGCCGTGCGCAAAAGCCTTCCCTGGCCCCCGTCCTCCAAATCAACCGTGCCGGAAGTTTCACCTTTGACGACAAAAGTGGTAAAGTTCCGGTGGTGCACCTTTCCGCTCGCATCCTCTAATTTTAATTCAAGTATCGCAACGGACGGATGCGCGGGCATTTCGACCTCTAAGGGTTCGAGTTCTTCCTGCATCCAGGGTTCGATAGCAAGGGAGCGGGTCATCCTGCGGTAATGCTTCTCCCGTCCGAGTTCATCCCAGCCGTAGAGGCGGGCACGGAGGGTGAGGGCGTCGCCGAAAGCTTTCCCGTCGTTAAAGAAGGAAGCGTGAAGGGGCACGGTTACGGTTTCCCCCGCCCGGGTTTCCCGGCTCAGTTCATTGCCGGTGGCGATGTACAATGGGCTATGCAAATCCCGGAGCGACATCCCTTCCACCAGGGCATCCATGCCGGTAAACTTTTCCGAGCGATCGTAGCGCCAGTAGCCATTCCATTCGTTGATGACGTCGTGGTGTTCGGTGTACAACCATCCGGCAATTCGGGTATGGCGGCGGAAGGCGTTGATCGCGCGGTGGTAATC
>CAYWHT010000569.1:0-3213 GCA_964458135.1 uncultured Saprospiraceae bacterium
GAAGCTAAAAAGAGCAAGTCAGAATTCACAAATTTTGGGTTGTCAGACTATAGAATAGCTGGACTTATTTTAAGATATGAAGATCAGGTCATTTATTGCGGTGCTGTAGATTTTATAGATCGGTTCAATCCTTGATATATTTGAACCCATTGCGGGTTTAGTAGTTGGCCTTCAAATTGCTAATTTTCGACTCAAAGGCCAAACCCGCAGTGGGTTCTTTAGTACTTTTTCCCTTCATTTGCATAAAGATTCCTTATGAATAATCTCCTTAAATCATGTCTGAACAATTTACCATTCAGAACGACCATTTAAAGGTATCGGTAAAGCAAACCGGCGCTGAATTTTCCAGCTTGCAATCCTTGAAAAACGGTCAGGAATACCTTTGGCAGGCTGATCCCCGGTTTTGGGGCCGCCATTCATCTCTATTGTTTCCTATTATTGGGGAGTTAGCCCAAAAGCAATACCGTTACCAAGGGAAATCTTATACGCTGAACCGTCATGGATTTGCCCGGAATGCCCGCTTTGAGCTGGAATCCAAATCTCCGGACCGTCTGGCTTTTGTCCTGAATGCCAACGAAGAGACCAAAGCCCATTACCCTTTTGAATTTCAATTAAAGGCACAGTATCTTCTAGAGGGTTCTGAGTTGTCTATTCATTACCTGGTGCACAATTCCGATCAAAATACCATGTACTTTTCGGTGGGGGCGCACCCTGCTTTTAATTGTCCGTTAAAGGCGGGTGAGAAACGTTCGGATTATAGCCTGGTCTTTGAACAAGTCGAGCAAGCTTACACGCAAAAGCTGGATGAAAATGGCTTACGGAATGGTCAGACCGACCTCGTTTTAGACCAGACCAAGATTCTTCCCATTCAGGATGACCTTTTTGATGAGGATGCCCTGATCTTGTCCGGTCTTTCTTCCGAAAAAGTTGCTTTGGTCAATGGGGAACGGGAAAAAGTATTGACTTTTGACTTTTCAGGTTTTCCTTACCTGGGCATTTGGTCGCCCAATTCGGAGGCGCCTTTTGTTTGTATTGAGCCTTGGTTCGGTGTAGCCGATCCGGCTGGTCCATCCGGTTCGGTTGAAGAAAAGGAAGGGATCCTGGCTTTAGATCCCGGGACTACTTTTGAGTGTGTTCACCGGGTGGAGATCCATTAGGTAAAACCTTTTCGATAATTACTACCCTCCATCCTCAATATCCCATCCTACTCTTGGGGAAATCCGTGTAAGCGGAAAGCGCGGCGTCTTGCCCCCTTAGTAATTATACCCTTTCACCTCCTCTTGCGTAAAAGCGACGCCCAGCCCCAGCACTATCCGGTTGACAAAATTGAAATACGCGATCACCTGGGTGGCATCCAGGATGGCGCGATCTTCCCAGCCGACCTCCCGCAGATTTTGGATGGCCTCCGGGGGCGATTCGGCGGGAGACAGAGTCAGGGTTCGGGCGTATGCGCAAAGGGCGAGATCCGCCGTGTTCAATTCGGCGGTCGAAGGGGATTCCAGCAATTGGGCAACCCGCTTTTCATCTTTCCAATAAAATAGCAGCGCCTCCTGGTGGTGCCGGATACAATAGAGGCAGTCATTGGCCTGGGAAACAATGACGCCGACCATCTCTCGTTGGTAACGCTTGAGTGGGGAGCGGGCAAACATTACTTGCTTGTAGAGCTCCATATGGGCAAGCAGGGCAGGGGGATTGAGGCTTTGGATTTTGTGGACTTCGGCCAGCTTACCGCGCGCGCCGGTGATTTGGTCGTAGACGGCTTGAAGCTCGGGGCCGGCCTCTTCGTATTCGAGGGTTTGGATGTAGGGCATGATTGATAATGTTTCGGTCCTTGACGGGTAAAGGTAATGAATTATATTCGGCGCGATTGGCAGGCACTATCGCGGAGCACCAGTGATCGCCGTCCTATCGGAGGTTATGTACTGATCGCATATTCATCGTCTGCCAAGTCAGTATTCACAAATTTTGGGTTGGCGGACGATAACTACATTCTCACCAGAATAATGATCGATGACAAGATAGTCAGGGCTCCGATTGCCCCGACCGCCCAATGCATATTCAGAGAGTCCGCCAGTATGCCCGTTAACAGCGCCCCTACGGCGTAACCCAGATCGCGCCACAATCGGAATACGCCGATACTCTCGGCCCTTTGCCTGGGGTGGGCGTAATCCGCAATTGCGGCTAGAAAGGTGGGGTAAACCACGGCCGTACCCACCCCCAGCGCCGCCGAAAGCGCGGCGAACTGGGAAAAGCCGGAGGCGAAGATCATAAGTATCAGGGCAAATCCCTGCAAGAGCATGCCCCAGAAGAGCATGTATTTCTTGTTGAGATGGTCGGCCATTTTGCCGGTAAACAGCTGTCCCAGACCCCATACGACCGGATGCAGCGCTACGATTTTTCCGATTTGTTCCAGGTCGAAGTTTTTGGTGGCCAACAGGATGGGAAGTAGCCCCCAGACCATGCCGTCATTCAAGTTATTGACCAAGCCGGCCTGGGAAATGGCCCCCAGGCTGGGATGCTTCCAGCTCGTTTCCCAAAAGATGTGCTTCAGCATGGGGAGGCTACTCGTGCTGGTCTCTGCATGGACGTGACGCCCGGTATCCTTGATCAGCAACCAACTGGACAGCAGCCCGATGAAGGCAAAGGCAATACCCAGGTAAAAGGGGTAGGGGCGGATGCCGTATTCGGCGGCGATCCAGCCGGTGAGAAAGGCCACGCCGCCAACCGCCAGATAACCCGCCGATTCGTTCAAGCCCATAGCCAATCCGCGGTTTTTCTCCCCTACCAGGTCGATCTTCATGACGACGGTGCTCGACCAGGTTAATCCCTGATTGATTCCGAGAAGCACATTGGCAAAAACAACCCACCCCCAGGATGGAGCGTAAATCAAGATGAAGGGAATGGGGAGGGCCACCAACCAGCCTAGTGTCAGCAGGTTTTTTCTCCCCATTGTATTCGCCAGCACGCCGGTGTAGTAGTTGGTGGTCGCTTTCACAAGGCCGAAGACCGCAATAAATGAAAGAATGGCGGTATTGGCGGCAATGCCGAAATCAACCCTGGCGATCTCCGGCAAGATGGTCCTTTCCAACCCGACCATTCCTCCGACAAACGCATTGATGAGGACCAGGAGCAGAAATTGTCGCCAGTTTTCTTTTAGCCCTAGTACACTGTGTAATAAGTAATTTTGCGCTTTGGCAGTGTCTTTTGGCGAAA
>CAYWHT010000570.1:0-3208 GCA_964458135.1 uncultured Saprospiraceae bacterium
GTATAATCAAAAAATTGCAATTTGGAGGCCAACTACTAAACCCGCAATGGGTTCTCTACTAAAATACTCACAATGATGTATTGCAAATCAGGTGATCCAGTTATTTAAGAGCTTGTTGGGAGTTTGCTTTTGATGCCGAAAATGACCCTAAGCAGCCTTGGGTTGAGAAAGGCGCTATTCATTCCCTTCCCTCGTGCCGGCGCGGCCACTAACAACTAACAACTATTCACACTTATGCCCCCAAACGGACGACTACTACGCATCGCTTCCACTACAGCCACCATCGGCCTGGTAGTTGTCCAGTCTTTACTGTTTCATCTTCATTTTTATTTCGAACACCAGCCTTCTCAATCCGTCGCCCATTGTGCGGGCGTAGGCGCCCAACATCTGCACGCCCTGCAACTGGATTTGGATTGTGTAGTGTGTCATCTCTTTCTTTCTCCCACCGACCATCAGGAAGTGCTCCACCTGCCGGCGCCGCCGGTTCCGCAACCGCAAGAGGCAATCCTTGGCGAGGCGAGGCAGCAGGATAGCTCTTCCGGCAAATTTTTTGCGGAACGCGCCCCTCCGATCTATTCCTGATTACATTCCGGTTACCTACATCAAACACCCTGTCTGCCGACTCCAAACCCTTCGCGTTTTGGGGCGATTGGTCTATTGTTAAATTAAAAATCGTCAATCCTATGTTTCATCATACTTCGCCTGGCTGTTTATTAATCGCTTTAGTCTTCCTATTCGGATTACCGCAGGTTCTTCCCGCGCAAAACTACGTTCTCCAGGGTACGGTCCGGGATCAGGATGAAAATCCTCTGGAAGCCGTTACCGTGACCATTCCCGATCTGCACAAAGGCACGCTGACTGGCAAAGACGGCGCTTTCCGCATCGGCCAGATTCCCCCCGGCACCTTTACGGTCGCCTTTAGCCGGATCGGCTACGCCGGCGCGCGCCAGGAGGTGGCCTTTGCCGGTAAAGCCCAGCAAGTAGAGCTCAACGTACAGCTCCGCCAGAGCAACCTCCAACTCGAAACCGTGACCATCACCGGTACGCCCAATGTATCCGACCCTTTGACCAGCCCGCAGGAAGTGGATGCCATCAGCGGCGCCCGTAAGCTGGAGGTGCAGCAAACCTCCCTGGGGGAAACCGTCAAGGGCATTGCGGGCGTATCTTCCATCAACACCGGTAGCCAGACCGGCAAACCCGTCATCCGCGGCTTAAGCGGCAACCGCATCCGCGTGCTGACCGACGGCTTTCCGATGGACTTTCAGCAGTACGGCGTACGCCACATGCCGCCCATCGACCCCCTGATGTTCGAACGCCTGGAAGTGGTGCAGGGCCCATCAAGCATCCTTTACGGCTCCGACGCCATGGGGGGCGCGATCAACGCTATTCCCCGCCGGATTCCGGAAGCCAACCTGGAAACCCCTTTCGCTTTCGGCGAAGCCTATACCGAATTCAACACCAATAATAACGAGTGGGCTACCGGCGCCGTCTTTGAAAGCGCCGCGGGCCCCTGGGGCCTCACCGGCGGCATCGTCAAGCGATCGGCCGGCAATATGCAAGTACCCGACGTTCCTACCGCCGATGAAGTGGAAAACCCTGCCGCTCCCAAATTTACCGACGAGCTGGACCATACCGACTTCGACCAGCTCAACGCCATGGCGGGCCTGGGCTACACTAAAGACTTCGGCCACATCCACGCCCATTACCTGCGCTGGGAGAACGAACACAACTTCCTCTTACCCAATGGCGCCGGCCTCGGACAGCGCATCATTAACAACACCCTCGACCTCAAGGGCGTCTTTCCCCTAAGCGACGGCTTCATCCTCAAACCCAGCTTCGCTTTCAACAGCAACCGCCGCCAGTCTAACGCCGGCGGAGATACCCGGGATCAGCTGCCCGGTGACGGCAATGCCCACCTCGACCTCAAGGTCCAATCGGCTACTGGCCGCCTGATTGGAAAACACAATCTCCTGGATATCCTCAGAGGGCAAATTGGCCTTGAATATCAATTCCTGGACCAAACCACCCAAGGTGTTAACGAACCCCTGGCGCCCAGTGCGGAAATCTGGAATTTCTCGGCTTTTTTCTTCGAAAATCTCCGGCTCAATAACTGGACCTTTAGCTTCGGGCTGCGCTACGATTACCGCGACCAGGCATCCAGTCCCAACGAACAGCTCAACCTGCCCGACTTTGAAAATGGCGAAACCGAGGACGTCCTGACCCAAAACTATTCGGTTCTCAGCGGCAACTTTGGCCTGAACTACCGCTTTAATGAACATTTGGCCGCTTCGGCCTCCTTTGCTCGAGGCTTTCGCGCCCCGAGCATTTTCAACCTGCACGCCGACGGCGTCCACGGCGGTATCGCGGCCTTCCAGATTGGCGCCCCCGACCTCGATCCGGAATTTTCGCTAAATACGGATCTATCGCTGAAATGGCGCTCCGATCGGGTTAGCGTTACACTGACGGGCTACCGCAACGCCATCAACGATTATATCTTCCTGGTCAATACCGGAGCATTTTCCGAAGCCGGTCCTCCCATTCTGCGCACCGTGCAGGGCGATGCCGAATTGATCGGCGGGCATATGTCCGCCAAAGCTCAACTGCTCGATTGGTTGCAAGTGCGCGGCGCCTATCAGCTGGTGCGTGGCGAAAACGAAGATGAAGATTTGACCCAGGTCGACGACCTGCCCCTCCTGCCCGCCGACCGCATCACCGGCCAACTGCGGCTGACGGGCAAACAAATCGGCCCTTTCAACCGGCCTCACTTCCGCCTCGGCATCGAACACGCCCGCAACAAAGAAGCGGCAGGGCGCTACGAGCCGTTCTGGCAATTCGGTCAGGAAGAACTCTTCCCCTTCGGCGTCGCCTCCACCGATGCCTATACCTTAATGGATCTCGGGCTCGGCTTCAACCTGCCCTTCTACGATCGCAGCCTCTACGTTGACTTAAGCGTCCAGAATTTATTAAATGAGGACTACCGCGATTTTCTCAATACCTATAAGGGCTACGCGTTGAACCCGGGAAGGAATGTGAAGATGAAAGTAAGTGTGCCGATCGGCAACAAGGAATAGTTTTTATAGTCCGCCAACCCAGAATTTGTGATTGCTGACTTGCTCTTTTTAGCTTCGCTGATCGTCGCTTCGCTCCTCGGAGTTCCAGCTCGCTGCGTTAAAAAGCCTCGCCGATGCTTAGGCATCGCCTACGTTTT
>CAYWHT010000571.1:0-3207 GCA_964458135.1 uncultured Saprospiraceae bacterium
GACTATAACGGTCAATACGGATTTCGCTCAGGCGGATGTCGACCGGCAAGTGGTTAACCTGAACCGTTTCAGCGTATTTTTTCCCGAGCGCCGCCAGTTCTTTCTGGAAAACGCCAATATTTTCAACGCCAGCGTAACGAACTGGATCCGGCCTTTTTTTAGCCGCCGGATCGGACTGGACGAGAGCGGCAATCCCATTCCCATCGACGGAGGGCTGCGGCTGACCCAACAAACCGCGAAACAACAGATTGGTGTTCTGGGCATGCGGCAGCGCGCCGGGGCCAGGGACCCGGCTTCCTATTTCGGGGTACTTCGCTATTCGCGCAACCTTTCCGGTCAGAGCCGGCTGGGGGGCATGTTGACCTACCGGCACGACGAAGCCATTCAGGAAAACGGCACCTCCCAATCGGCAACCAATAACTATACTTATACGATTGATGGATTAACGCAAGCTTTTTACCAACGCAACACTTCCGTCAAGCGCAACGTCTGGAATGTCAGGTTCTCCTGGGAATACCGGCCGCTTTCCTACATTTATCTGGTCTTCAACCGAAATGCCCTGGATAACGAACGTGCTCCCGACCGCTTTTCCCAACAGCAATATATCGGCAAAATAACTTACCTCCTGCAGCTGTAAGCTTTTTATTGCTGCTGCTACTAAACATTGCCAAATTTCCGCTGTCCTGTAAGAAAGAGTGATGGTTTATTGACCTGAAACCGGGGCTGAGTGGAGCTAACCCGGGTAATCCGTCCATCCCGGAAATCCTGGGCTAAGACGATAGCGGCGGCCGCAGGCCTTCAGGTCAATGATTAAAAAGGAATCGTGTGCAAATCACGAGCTGACGCGCAACCGTGATGGGTTCCAACCTTTGGCCGACCATGGTCACTGTTCCTTCTGGAATGGGAAGACCGGCCACAAGGGCCCTCAGCCGGGAGACTTGCCCACTCTGAGTTGGATGAAGCTTTCGCGCTTTAAAGCTCCATCATTCTACGGTTCGGTATCTGGTTTAGGGGTGCTGGTTGCTTCCGCAAGGGATTATTGGGCTTTCGCATCCATGACCAATGCGGGAAATCAGAATTTGCCCTCCCACCGCAAGAATGATTTGGGGAAACGCGCGGCTTCATCTCCGGAAGTACATCCTATTTGTTTCACCCAAATCCTGGTAATATGCTGAAGACACACATCTTAGGTTATCCCCGCATCGGACTGAAGCGCGAAATCAAGAAAGCGACCGAGCGCTACTGGAAAGGTAAAATTTCCCTCGCCGAGCTCGTCGAGGCGGGCCGCCAGCAGCGGCAATACAACCGGCAAGTGCAACGCGAAGCCGGCATCGATATCCTGCCCTCCAACGATTTTTCCTTTTACGATCAGGTGCTGGATATGGCCCTTACCGTTGGCGCCATCCCGCCCCGCTATGACTTCATGCGCGAGGGCGAGCCATTGGACCTCTATTTCGCCATGGCCCGCGGCAGCCAGGAGGCCGGTCGTGACGTGACCGCCATGGAGATGACCAAGTGGTTCAATACCAACTACCACTATATCGTACCCGAATTTACCCGCAATCAGTCGTTCGAACTCTTTTCCCACAAGTGTATCGAGGAATTTGAAGAGGCCAAATCGGAAGGGGTGACCACCAAACCGGTGCTGATCGGGCCGGTATCCTTTCTTTTACTGGGCAAGGAAAAGGAGGAAGGCTTCCACCGCATCCAGTTGCTGGAGCGGCTCCTGCCGGTATACCAGGAACTGCTGGAAAATTTCCGCAAGGCGGGCGCTGAATGGATACAGCTGGAAGAGCCCCTGCTGGCCATGGATCTCGATGAGGACGAACGTCAGGCTTTCCCCAGGGCTTACGAGGCGCTGCGCCAATCGGCCGGATCGTTGAAATTGATGCTTACCACCTACTTTGATGCATTACGCGAAAATGGCGAGACGGCCCGTCAGTTGCCCATCGATGCCCTGCACATCGACCTCGTCAGCGCGCCCAAACAGCTGGATCAGGTAGTGGATGGATTGCCTTCCGGAATGGCGCTATCGCTCGGCATTGTCGACGGCCGCAATATCTGGAAGAATGACTACGACACCTCGCTCCTACTGATCGAACAGGCGCGGGAAAAGCTCGGCAATGATCGCGTAATGATCGCGCCCTCCTGTTCGCTCCTGCACACGCCTTACGATCTCGATGCCGAGGAAAACGAGCAGGCCCTGCCACCGGTCATCAAGAACTGGATGGCTTTCGCCAAACAAAAACTCGGCGAGGTCGTGGAACTGGCCGGTCTGGCCGACCCTGAAAGCCATGACCGCTATGAAAAAGCCCTGGTGAACAACCGGGAGGCGATGAAAGCCCAGCGCACCTCCGATATTGTTCACCAACAAGCTATCAAGGATCGCGTCCTGGGGATCGATCAGAACATGATTGATCGCGATAGCCCATTCGCCGAAAGGCAACCCAAACAGCACGACCGGCTGCAATTGCCGCTCTTCCCAACCACCACGATCGGTTCCTTCCCGCAGACGAAGGAGATCCGGAAACTGCGGGCCGATTTCAAGAAGGGCAGGATCAACGAAGCGGAATACAATAGCCAACTGGAGGAGCACACCAAGTCGACCATCCTCAAGCAGGAGGATATCGGGCTTGACGTGCTGGTGCACGGCGAGCACGAGCGCAACGATATGGTGGAGTACTTCGGTGAGCTGCTGGAGGGCTTTGCCTTCACCCAAAACGGCTGGGTTCAGAGCTTCGGTTCGCGTTGCGTGAAGCCGCCGATCATCTACGGCGACGTGAGCCGCCCCGCCCCGATGACGGTCGACTGGACGCAGTATGCACAAAAGCTGACCGACAAGCCCGTCAAGGGTATGCTGACCGGTCCGGTGACCATCCTGCAGTGGTCCTTTGCACGTACCGACCAGCCCCGCAAAGATACGGCCATGCAGATTGCGTTGGCCATCCGCGACGAGGTGCTTGACCTGGAAAAGGCCGGCATTTCGGCCATCCAGATCGACGAGCCCGCCATGCGCGAAGGCTTGCCCCTGCGACGCGACAACTGGCCCGAATACCTCGACTGGGCGGTGCGCGCCTTCCGGGTCGCTTCTTCCGGCGTGCAGGACGACACCCAGATCCACACCCACATGTGCTATTCCGAATTCAACGACATCATCGAGCACATCGCCGCCATGGATGCCGACGTGATCACTATCGAAACTTCACG
>CAYWHT010000572.1:0-3203 GCA_964458135.1 uncultured Saprospiraceae bacterium
ATATTGTGATTTATTTCTTCATAAAGAAAGCAGAATAGTACTTGGTGGCTGCTTTACACGCGGGCTTGGGGATAAGCCCGTCAATAGCGCAAAGCCGGCTACTATTTTTCAATGAACAACCGATCGAACTCCACCGGAATCTCTTTACCATCCGGCCCCTTTATTTGTAGAGACAGGGTTTCTCCCAAATAATCCTCAAAATACTCGATGCGTATGGGGTGCAGCCCTTTAGCCAGCGCCACGTTGCCACGGCGGGTTCGGGCGCTGTGGGAGCCGTCATTTTCTACGACCAATTCACCGTGCAAATAGACCTTGCTGCCGTCGTCCGAACGAGCGGCAATGGTGTAAATACCCGCTTCCGGAACCTCGATATAGCCTTCAAATTTAATGGCAAAGTGATCCTTGCGCTCGGCTAAGGCTTCTACGTCAAAATCGGAAGTCAACCCCTGCTTTTTTACCGAAAGGGTATTGAAATCCGGCAAACGCGGGAAGTTTCCTTCGTAATAGGCATAGCGCAAGCGCCCCGACCGCAAGTTTTCTTTATTAGCCGTCGCCGGGTGTGGCGTCACCTTCCGATAGATCTTTTCCTTTACTTCACTAGCAGCCGGCCCTTCCAACTCGAATAAACGAGCCTTAACCGTAGTCGTTTCCGCAATGGGAATGGGCTCTTCGTATAAGGGCGATTGCCGCGTGGGCGCGGTTCCATCCAGCGTGTAACGCACCTCTAGTCCCTGAAATCCATGCTCCAGTTCAACCTGGTGACTTTCCAGGAAAACATCCATGGGCGTGAAGCTCAACAGTTCGTCAATGGAATATTCCAGAGGGATATCCAATAAACCGGATAGCTTAAAGGGCGGCTCCAGTTCGGGCCCGTCAAATTGGAGCGTCCACTCCATGGCCGGCGCGTCCATTTCGGCTGGCGGGACGCCTTCCTGCATCTCGAGCTCAAAGCGCACCTGCCCGGACGACTGGGGGTCAACCTGCAGTTCGATAGCCTCCTTGGAAGGATCGATGTGATGATTGTGGTAGAACCGCCCCGAAAAACGCAACGGCTTTTGCACCCCGGCTAAATGATCCATATCGGTTCCCAGGTAGCTCGTCGTGCTTGCTCCCTCCGACTGGGAAGGGAGCAGGGTATTTTCAACGCGCAAGTAGACTACCGCTTCCCGATCCGACTTGCGCAGTACTAACGGTTGCCATTGCGCGGCATTAAACAGCGCCATCGCCAGGGGCGCCGTCTTCGCATCCAGCACGTCATCGGCCAGAATGCCCCCCAACTGCAGATGCACCAGTTCGGGCCCTTCTTCGGTCATCGTCACCCAGGTGATGTGGTCGAACTCGCCCAGACGGGGGCCGCGCAGATTACTACCGCCCCCGGTACTAGCGAGGATGTAGTAATTCCGGTCCTGCCGGACATTCTTGAAATAACGGTGATTGTGCCCCGCAACAACGGTATAGGGTCGGTCCTCAAGGGCCGCTTCAATCTCGTCAAAGCCATTAAATTCCCGGTAATTCCATACCGGATGGTGCATAAAGACCATCGTCCAGCGTACATCTTCATTGTCGCGGATGGCCTTTATGAAATAGTCCAACTGTTCGCGGCTGAAATCTACCCCGTCGCCGTCGTTGGAGTCGAAGGCCAGGAATAATACATCGCGGTAGCGAAAATGATAATAGGAGTGGCCGTAACGCTCCAGCCATAAGTCGCGCATCACCTCATTGGATATATCGTGGTTGCCGGGAAGGGCAAAGAATCGCATGTTTAGCCCGGACTGGATGTTGTCAAACTCCGCCCACTGGGCCCGCAGTTCGGTGGTGTCTTCGATATACCCCTCGATGAGGTCACCCACGCTCATGACAAATTCGGGATGCAACAGGTTGAGTTTCTCCATCGCCTTGCCGAAAACGCCGGCCCGGTGCCCCCCGGTGCGGTCGCTGACGATGGCGAACTGGAAATTTTGCGGATCATTGTCAAAATCGAGCGCCGTCCAGGGTTTGCGCACGGTTTCAATTTGGTGCCGGAAGGGCTCTTCCTGGGCGATCAGGCTTGACCAAGCCGTCAAACCAAGGAAAAAGAGGATGAAGTATTTGGTGCACATGGTGATAATGGTGAATGTTTAATGGTGAATAAGGAAAAACGCAGCTTTTCCGTCCATTAGTAGCACAGGGTGAACGGCGGAATCCATGCCCTTCTTTATGCTTTGGCGAGCCGGGAACTACCCGATGGCCATCGTCAAAGCATTGCTTTTTCCACTTCCCCGGCATACGCCTCGATCGCCGGAATCGCTTTACCCACCAACTTGGCTTCATCATCCCAGCGGCGCAAAAGCACGGCTTCCTCGAAGTGGGGATTATTCTCAAAGGCGGCTTGTTCCTCCGCACTCATAGGGCCGCCCTGCAGGTGAAAGCTCTTGCGGGAAGCCTCCGAGAGGGCCGCGTAGTATTCGGGTTCCAACGTGCACAGGTATCTTTTGGCAATGACGTGTAAGCGAATGGGTTCCAGTACCCGGGCCGGAAATATGCCTTGCAAATAGGCTGCGGCCAGTTCTTCGTGCCGGTCGTTTTGCTCGGTGGGGTAATTCCGTTCCGCGGGGTCATCGGCCAGGAGGTGGCCAATATCGTGGAAAAGGGCGGCGGTGATCAACTCGGCGTCTTTGCCGGCCGAACGGGCCAGATAAGCGGCTTGCAAGGCGTGCTCCATTTGGGTCACTTCCTCTTCGTAATGCTCGTCGCCGTATTTTTGCAAATAATCAATCAGCAACCGAACTTTTTCCTGGTTTTTCGCCTGGGCTAACTGTTGACTCAGCCGTTCACTTTCCATCTTAGTTTACCGTTTACTAAATTCGTGCAATTGTTGTAATCGATCGGTATTGATGAAACCAACCCCGGCATCCAGCAGCTCCCGCCAAACTACCGGCTTTTCGGGACTTGCCCAGAAGCGGACCATCTTCCCTTCTTGCTTCGCCTGCCGGCACAGATAACGCAAACGTTTTTGCTCGATCTCGGGCATTGGCCCTTCCCCCGTCCAGGTAAAATGATTGCGGTAATGGTCGCTGATGACGGGCATCAATTCGGCCGAGTAGCCTTTTCCCAGATCTTCCGGACGGCCGTCAATAGCTACCCATCGGCGCGTGCGTTTCATGACCGTTTCCAATGGGCGATTCCCCGAAAAAAATACCGTAACGGCTCGCGCCTCTTTAACC
>CAYWHT010000573.1:0-3188 GCA_964458135.1 uncultured Saprospiraceae bacterium
CGAGGATGAAATTATTGAGGACGATGCGGAAGATGAAGACTGAGCCCTCCTAAGGGAGGGGACCGTTTCATGGGCTGCCAACCCCAAATTTATGAATGCTGACCTGGCAGGCTGTAAATCACGGAATCCATCCAGGGTAATACGACCCGAGGCGCTGGCGCTTCGAAGTACAAAAACCGGTAAAAGAATAAATTTCAAAATTTAATTCTAAATATCAATCAATTCAGGGAATGGTTTGTTACAATAATCTGAGAAAGGCATTTTGAGAAAATTGATGACCGTCAAATTATAATTGGGCGCGCGCCTTATTGCAATTAATTTTTATTTTTGCAGCGCCAAAAGGGCAAACAATGAACCGCAGGAATGCCCTTTCGATTAAACTAAATTATAATAATTTATGAGCCAACAAGCTGACAAGAGCCGCTACAGTGACGAAGAACTCGAAGAATTCCGGGTGCTTATCCAGGACAAGTTGGATAAGGCGCGCGAACAACTCGACTTTTACACCAAGCAACTGTCGGAACTGGCGGATAACCCGGATTCCAAGATCAAAGGACTGGATGACGGAGTCGGTACGATAGAAAGTGAGCGGTTGTCTTCCCTGGCGGCCCGGCAGCGTAAACACATTCAGCATTTGGAAAACGCCCTCATCCGGATTCAAAACAAAGTTTACGGTATTTGCCGAGTCACCGGCAAGTTGATCTCTAAAGAGCGGCTTCGAGCGGTTCCGCACGCCACGCTGAGCATCGAAGCCAAACAGGGTCGCAATGGCGCCTAGTGCCCGAAGCACTAGCGCCCCAAAAGCCATCAGGTTGCGGGCAACCGCAGGCTATCTACTAAAAATAGTGATTGTCTTCTTCGAAATGGGCAATCACTATTTTTTTCCTCCGGGTTTTTACAAAACCCATCATCCACTTTCGGCGTTAAAATGAACAATATCTTTTTCAAAGCGGTATTTTTGACAGACACTATTGCTTGTCCTTAACTTTGCACGACGATACCGTAAAATGAAAAATTTGCATACCATTGAAGGCTACAAATAAGGTATTATTACTCGTGGTATTGGTGTTGCTTATTGACCAGCTCGTTAAGTTTTGGGTCAAAATGAACATGTCGTACGGCGAGGAAATCCTAATCTTCGGTTTCGAGTGGGCGAGGATCCACTTCGTAGAAAATAATGGCATGGCCTTTGGCTTGTCACTCGGCGGAGAATACGGAAAGCTGGCGCTGAGCTTGTTCCGCATCTTCGCAGTGGGGTTTCTGGTGTACTACATCCGCCTGCTGGCGCAGAAGGGCGCTGGGCTGGGGTTATTGATCAGCTTTGGCCTCATTTTGGCGGGTGCGCTGGGTAACATTCTGGATAGCGCCTTTTATGGCTTGATCTTTTCGGAATCTTATCACGGCCAGGTCGCAGAGCTATTTCCCGCCGATGGCGGCTACGCCACTTTTCTCCACGGTAAAGTGGTTGACATGCTCTACTTCCCCATGTTCCGGGGCGTCGTGCCGGAATGGGTTCCCTTTTGGGGCGGCGAGCCTTTCCTGTTCTTCAAACCGGTATTCAATATCGCGGATATGTCTATTAGCATCGGCGTACTCAATATCCTGATTTTTCAACGCAGTTTTTTCAGTGGAAAAATCGGCGAGGAAGAGCAGTCCGCCAAAGCGGAGACGACATCCGTTGGCAATAATACCGAAGCTTCCACCACCCATGCTGGCTCTGGGAAGGATTCCCCCGGGGTGGCCAAAGAAATCAGCGATTCTAATTCCGACTCCAAGCAGGTTTAAAATTAGAGTCTGCCAACCCAAATTTTTTGAATGCTGACTTGGCAGACTGTAGAGAGGGGAGACGGGCCGCGCCCATCTCCCCTCTCTCCCTTCTGATCTTTTCTTAGTTGACTCACTTTTCCAGGAAGTTATGAATAGCGCCCACGGAGCGCTTGATCTTGTCGTAGTCAATACTGTAGTGAATGAACTTTCCGTCGCGTTTGGTATTCACCAGACCGGCGATACGTAGAATGCGTAGATGTTGGGAAGTGATCGATTGCTCCAGCTTGAGGGTGTTGTAGATCTTGTTGACGTTGATCTCTTCGTTGCGGTCAATGAACTCAAGAATCTTTAACCTCAAAGGATGGGCCAGAGCACGGAGCACTTCCGAGGAAGCTTGTAGCTTCTCATTGTTGATACTTACTTTAGTTTTTCTCATAGAAGTTTATTTGTATAATAACAGATATACCCTAACAAATATGCGTTTTTTACTAATTTTTTCAAAACGCCTATTTGGAAATCCCGCAAGCTGGGTTGCGCAGCAGGACTTTCTAGATTTTTCGGTATGGGTGTTCCGCCGAAACAATAAAAGGGAAAGGAGGGAACCGTGTGTGGGTGGATGGAGATCAGACGGCCAGCTCGTCGACCAGCCGGGAAATCTGATCCAGGCGATCTTTATTGAGCGAATAGTGTATGAACTTGCCCTGCCGTTCCGTATTGACAACGCCTGCCCGGCGCAAAATAGCAAGATGTTGGGAAGCTACGGATTGCTCTAATCGAAGTTTGATGTAGATATCGGTAACCGTCATACTCTCGTGTTCCTCCAATAAGTCGATAATCCGTTGACGAAGCTTATGATTAACCGCTCGAAGAACCAGGACCGCCTTACGCAGTTCCGCGTAATCCAGCTTGATGTCGTTATCCCCCTTCTTAAGCGTAACGGTTTCATTCTTTTGCTTTCTCATAATATCAGAATGTTTAATGGTTTAGGTTTCACTGCCTTTGGGGCAAAGACCATACCAATTTTTAAGCATGTAGATTAATTTAAGATATAAAGGGGCTGACAGATAGACAAAAATAATAAAACATTCTCAAAATTAAAATGTATTTAGCAAGCCCCCTCCTCACATTATTTGTTTTCGCTACAATTATTCTTTTAATGAACTACTAAACCGGACAAACGGTTCCACCCGTTCAAAGCAACCGGTTACGCGCTTTGGTAATATTCGGCGGTTTCAAATAGAAGGGCTCGTGGTAAGCGGGATCGACGAGTCGTTTGTCTTTCCAGGCCCGTAAAGCCGGCTCGATCAAATGCCGGGCCGAGCACCTCACCCCACTAAATACGGTCTTTTCGAACCTAACTAATTCGCGGTACTTGGGCGAGCCGTTCCCCGAAAAGATCAGCCTGTACCCATCCTCGGCAT
>CAYWHT010000574.1:0-3185 GCA_964458135.1 uncultured Saprospiraceae bacterium
CAGTGTACTAGCGCCGCACCAAACCCCAGGCGGCAGGTCCATTTACTATCTTCCTTCTACTTCTTTCCACAACCCCTCATAAAGGCCCACCAACCGCCGGGATTCCCGCTCCCAACAAAATACTTTCGCCGCGCGCCGGCAATTTTCCTGCAGGCAGGCGTAGTAATCCGGGTCTTCGATCAAAAGCCGGATGGCTTTGGCGATGGCTTCCGGGCAAAGTTCCGGGAGGAGGTGGAAAGTGCCGTATTCTTCTTGCAATTGGCGGTATTCCGGAAAGTCCATTTGCAAGGAAGGGCGGTGGGCCTGGATGTAGTCGAATGCTTTGTTGGCCAGCGAATAGTAGTAGCTCAAACCCCGGTTGTGCAACAGGTTGAGCCCCAGATAGGCCCGGGGGGTGAGGCTTTGCAATTCGGCGGGTTTGACAAAGCCCAGAAAATGCACCCGGCCTTCGAGCCCTAAATCGCGGGTGAGTTGGCGCAGCGTTTGGGAAAGGTCCCCTTCGCCGGCCAGCCACAGTTGGGCCTTATCGATCCGCTGCATGGCCCGGATGCTCTCTTCCAGTCCGCGACCTTCATTGAGGGCGCCCTGGTACAGGATGACCGCCGGGCGCTGCGGTTCCGATGGCGGTAGCGCAGGTTGTTGGACCGGCACATTACGAATGACTTCGAAGGATTTACCGTAGCGCCGGGAAAAAACTTCGGCGAGTTTAGGGCCGACGGTATAGGCCAGCCTGGTTTGCGGAATTGCCCAACGGGCCACGGCTTCCCAGATGCGTTGCACGCTTCGGCGGCGAATGACTTCCGGGACTTCGGTAAAGTATTCGTGGGCATCGTAAACCACGACTGAAGCGCGTATGCGGCTTGCCAGGACGGCGGGCGCAATGGTGTCGAGGTCGACGGCGCAGATGATGTCGCTGCGGTGGCGCAACAGGCGCCACAGCAGCCGCAGGTTGTATTCCAGATAGAACAGCTTGCCCCGCTGGAAACGGCACCGGAGGCGGCGTTGGCGGAAAGGCCGGTTTTCCAGGGGAAGCGAGCCGGGCCGTTGCCGGCCCACCAATTCCACTGCAAAGCCCGCCTCCGTCAGCGTATTGCAGATGCGGATCATCCGTTGGTCGTAGGTTAGATCGTTGGTGACGGTGCAGACGATTTTTCTCATGGGCTATCGGGCTCGGTCAGACCATTCCAGTTTATCTTCGTTTTGCCGGATGGCTCCTTCATCCAGGAGGTACTCCAGGGTTTGGATGACGCGCTGTTCCCATTTCGGTGAAAAAGAAGCGACGACTTCCGCCAGGGGTAAGGGTTCCCGGGCGAGCACGCGCTGGATTTTTTCCTTGAGTTTGTTAAAATCGGCATCGCTCAATTCCCGGCGGTGGCGACCGAGGCATACGTCGCAGATGCCGCAGGGCGCCGCTTCGGTTTCGCCAAAATACCGCAGCAGTTGTTGGGAGCGGCATACTGGCGTTTCGGCGTAGCTGATGGCCTTGTTGATTCGCTCCAGGTACCGGTTTTTGCGAAAGTTATAAAGTTCCTGATCGATGGTTAGATGATCGGCTTCGACCCGGGCTTCGGTGAAGATCAGCTGGGGTTGCTCGCTTTGGGGGTGGTAATTGACAATACCGTCTTTTTGCATGAGGTGGAGGGATTTTTGCAAATCTTCCGGTGACATATCCAGGAAGCGAGCGAGCTGGGCCTCCCGCAAATTGATGTAATGGTGGAAGGCGCCCTGGTAAGTGCGCAGGATTGTTTTCAGAATTTTATCAAACTTGGGATTGCGCAGCTGGTAGTCGTACATTTGGTCTTTGGAAACTTTGATATGCAGGCTGGCGGGCTGGAATACCGCATCGGTCAGGGCAATCCACCCGGCTTGTTCCAGCAAGCGCAGGCAGTGCAGGGTAGTCATCATATTCAACTCGTAAGTTTTGGTAAAACGCAGGATGTCGAAATCGAAGTTTTGTCCCTGCCCGGCTCCTACGGCCAGCTGCAAATAGCTTCCCAATGCCCGGTAAACGCGCCGGATTTCTTTGATGGGCGGAAAGGATTGGGCGTATTGCCGTTCCAGACGTTGCCGGTCGCTCGCATTGTAAAGGAGCACGGCGTAGGCCTTACGACCGTCGCGCCCGGCCCGACCGGCTTCCTGAAAGTACGCCTCCAGGCTATCCGGCAGCTCGTAATGAACAACTACCCTTGCGTCGGGCTTGTCGATGCCCATACCGAAAGCGTTCGTACTGACAATGATCCGGGTTTGGTTTTGAATCCAGGCATCTTGTTTGTCCGAGCGCTCCTGGGGAGAAAGGCCGGCATGGTAAAAGTCGGCCGAAATTCCCTTACGCTGCAACAGGCGGGCGATTTCCTTAGTCTGCCTGCGGTTGCGCACGTAGACGATGCCGGGGCCCGGCACCTTTCGCAGAATGTCGTACAGTTTTTCTTGCTTGCCTTCTTCCCGGAGCACGACGTAAGCCAGGTTACTGCGGGCGAAGCTGGTCTGGAGGAGGTGGGGCGCACGAAATTCCAGCTGTCGCTGGATGTCATCCACAACGGCGGGAATGGCGGTGGCGGTCAGCGCCAGCACCGGAGTTTGGGGCAGCAGTTCCCGAATTTTGGCAATCTCCAGATAGGAGGGGCGGAAGTCGTAACCCCATTGGGAGATGCAGTGGGCTTCATCGACGGCGATCAGGCTGACGCGCATGCGTTGCAGGCGTTCTCGCGCCAGCTCAGTCGTCAGGCGCTCGGGAGAGAGGTACAGAAACCGGATCTGGCCGTAGATGCAGTTATCGAAGGTGCGGTCAATTTCGGCGTAGGGCATGCCCGAGTAGACGGCCCGCGCCGGAATGCCCCGCTGTTCCAGGTTGTGGACCTGGTCTTTCATCAGGGCGATCAGCGGGGAAATGACCAGGCAAATGCCGTCGAGATACAAGCCCGGCACTTGAAAGCAAATAGATTTGCCGCCTCCCGTGGGCATCAAGGCCAGCGTATCTTGCCCATCGATCACGGACCGGATGATGTCTTCCTGTAAGGGACGAAAGGATTCGTATCCCCAATATTGTTTAAGTATGTCGAGTAGCTCCGGCAAGGCGAATCCTGCTTTTAATAAATGAACCCATTGCGGGTTTGGTCTTTGAGTCGAAAATTAGCCATTTTTTGATTAGACAAGACGCGAAAACTTTACCCGACCGAACGGGCGGG
>CAYWHT010000575.1:0-3173 GCA_964458135.1 uncultured Saprospiraceae bacterium
CCAAAATACCCCTCCCAAAACATCAAAGAACTTATTACACAGTGTACTAGTGCCTCGGGAACTAAATACCTGACCATTTTCGCGGCTTCTTTCGGCGATAGACTGCGTTGCTCATCGGTCAGGTAGCTATGGGCTATCTTTGATTCAAGAGTTGCACCCCACTCTTGAATACGCGCCTCGTCTACCGCCAAAATAGCCTCCCGAAAAACTGTCAATTACTTAGTGCCCGAAGCAATAGGACTCATCTAAATTAAGGCTTTATCTGCAGAAATGCTAATTGATGTTAGTAGTTGGTAGTGGGTATCCGTCCTCCTGCGTCGGCTGGGTGAAGTCGGTAATGCGAATGGCGAGTTGAATGGAAGAGTAGCTTTCAAAGAATAATCACTTCCTTTGGTGAGCGGAGCCCGGGCGGGGCATCCGGTCGAGGCGCGAGGGCGGGCGCCATTCATCACAGGTGGGCATTCTGCACCTGGATAATTTCCGCCATAATGCTCAGCGCGATTTCGCGCGGTCTTTTGGCGTTGATGTCGATACCCACGGGGGCGTGGATGCGGTCTATTTGGTCGTCGGAAAAGCCGGCTTCGCGCAACCGTTTGACCCGTTTTTCGTGCGTGCGGCGGCTGCCCAGGGCGCCGATGTAACCCACTTCCGATTCCAGCAGTAAGTGTAGCGCCTGATCGTCAATCTTGGGATCGTGGGAAAGCATGACGGCGTAGCTGTAGGCGTCGAGCCGGTAGCCGGGAAGGACTTCGGCGGGCCAGTCGACAATAAGGTGGGCGGGCGCTTCGGGAAATTGGGTTTTCTCCGCAAAAATACCCCGCGGATCGAGGACGATGGTTTCAAAGCCGAAGAAGTTGCCCAGCCGCACCAGGTCGCTCGTAATATGGGCCGCCCCGATGACGAAGAGTTGGCTCTTGCGCGGAAAGACGCGGGCGAAGTACTCCCCTTTGTCGAGTTCCAGCATTTGGTTTTTGCGTTCGCGGTAGGCTTGCAGGCCGCCTTCGAGCAGGGGGGCGTCCTGGCCGTCGCCGATGGCGGCGCTTTGTTCGGGTAGGACCAATAGGTGGCCGGGTTTTTCTCCACTTGCCGCCGAGATCAGTACACTGCTTTCATTGGCCTGCAGGTGGCGTTCCAAGGCTTCCCACACTTGCCGTTCGCTTTCCGCTTCCGCGAAAGCGGGGCAGGGTTCCACCAGCACGTGTACGGCGCCCCCGCAGCTCAGTCCCACCGACCAGGCGTCTTCGTCGCTGACGCCGAATTTCAACTTTTGTACTTTATTGTCCTTTAAGGCCTCCAGTGCGGCTTTGGCTACCTGCCCTTCGATGCAGCCGCCACTTACGGAGCCCGCCATATCCATATTTTCGGTCACGGCAAGCACGGAGCCGATGGGGCGCGGCGAGGAGCCCCAGGTCTTAATCACGGTAGCCAGCGCAAATGGTCGCCCTTCGGCCACCCATTGCCGGAGTTGGGGAAAAATATCGGTCATGCGTTTTATCTGGATTTAGTTTAGGTTGTCGAAAGTTAAGAGATTTGGGAGAGTTTTGTAAATTGATGGGAGAGATTGTCTGCCAACACTAACCAACTAACCACAAACATGCCACACGTATCCTTCACCTCCGCCCTCAAGCGTTTTTACCCCAATCTGCAGTCGATGACCCTTCCGGCGGCCGACGTGGGGGAGCTCTTGCAGCGCATCGACGAGCATTATCCTGGCCTGAGCGATTATCTTGTGGATGAGCACGGGCGCTTGCGGAAGCACGTCAATATTTACATTGGGGAGCGGTTGATTCACGACCGGGAGGGGTTGAGTGATGGCTTGGGGGAGGGAGATGAGGTGTTGATTTTTCAGGCGTTGTCGGGGGGTTGATGCTGGCGCCCTGTCTTCGTCGGTTCCGGATGCCGGGCCTTTGGCTTGCGGTGCTGGTGCGGGAGTTGGCGCCTGGCTGGTGGGATGGGGGTGAAGGTTGGCGGACTGTGTACATTCCATCACCGAGCATAAATCTATTCCATGCCATCGAATCATCTTTTAATCGGTACTGGTAAAGGTCTCGTTGTCTTGGAAAAGCAGGGCGGCGGCTGGCGCATTCAGCAGACTCAATTTGTAGGTCTGCCCGTTTCGGTGGTTTACGAGGATCCCCGCAACGGTTGGTGGTGGGTTGCGCTGGCGCACCGGCATTGGGGGCAGAAGCTGCACGTGTCGGAAGACCGGGGCGTGCATTGGCGACAGGTAGCCACGCCCAAGTTTCCGGAAGACGCGCGCTTGCCCAACGGCAAGGCGGCCGGCTTACGCAAGGTGTGGACGATCGAGCAGGCGGGCTTTGACCGCGCCGGGGAGCTCTACTTGGGGGCGGAGCCGGGCGCGCTGTTCCACACGCGGGACTATGGTCAGAGCTGGCAGCTCGCACGCACCCTCTGGGAGCACCCCAGCCGGCCGGAGCACTGGTTCGGAGCGGGGCGCGACCTGGCCTTTCTGCATTCGGTGGTAGTAGATCCGCGGGATAGCGATCACCTCTACATTGCGGTGAGTAGCGCGGGGGTTTTTGAAACGACCGATGGGGGGGACTCCTGGCAGGCGCGCAACCGTGGCCTCGTAGCCGCCTACCTGCCCAACCCGCGGGCGGAATACGGGCACGATCCGCACCGCATCTTCGCCTGCCGTTCCAATCCCGAGGTGCTATGGCAGCAGAACCACTGCGGCATCTTTCGCAGCACCGACGGCGGCAAAGGGTGGCGCGACGTCTCCGGGGCGGGCGGTTTCCCCTACTACGGCTTCGCCCTGGCCATCGACCACGATGAGCCGGAGCGCGCCTGGGTCATCCCCGCGGTCAGTGACGAGAAGCGCGTGGCGGTGGATCAGGCGCTTTGCGTCTGTCGCACCGACGATGGCGGCCAAAGCTGGCGGGCGCAGCGGGCGGGGCTGCCCCAACAGCACGCTTTTGACATCGTCTTCCGGCATTCTTTTGCCTTTGACGGGCCACAGTTGGCGTTCGGCTCCACGACGGGGAATTTGTTTTATTCGGAAGATGGGGGGGAGCGTTGGCGGTGCTTGCACCATTATTTGCCACGGGTGAATTATGTGGTTTTCGGGAAGTAGGGCGGAGCCGGAGCTCTGAGTTACTCTTTCAACACCAACAGCGGTATCGGACTTTCCAGCAAAGTACTCCGCGTTACGT
>CAYWHT010000576.1:0-3170 GCA_964458135.1 uncultured Saprospiraceae bacterium
GCCATTAGAGGAAGGAAACTGAAAAAATGGTAAATGGCATACTTAGCTTGACTTTTACCACCTTCGCCAGCTTTTTATGTATCGGTAAGAGCACCGTATCGACGACGTGGATAACCCCGTTCTGAGATTGTACGTCGGTCGTAATGATGGTGGCCGTGTTGCCGATGGCGTCGATCATCGGATTTTGACCGGTGAGATCGATGGTAAACGATTCGCCGGCGAGCGTATTGACGGTCTGCCCGTTGCTCAAATCGCCGGCGCGCACGTTACCGGCATCGGTGACGTGGTAGCTCAGGACGGTCTCCAGGGTCTGCGCCGGGATGTCATCGAGGGTGTTCCAATCACCATTGCTGTTGAGCAAGTTCTGGAAGGCCTGGTTGGTGGGGGCGAAAACGGTGAAGGGGCCTTCGCCCGAGAGGATCGAGACAAAGTCGGTCGAGAGGTCTTCGCGGGTCAGCGCCGCCACCAGCGTGCTGAAGTTTTCATCGGCGGTGGCGAAATCCACAACCGTGCTGGCCGGAATAACGGCATCGATGACGTGGATGACGCCGTTGGAGACGTCGACATCGGCGGTCGTCACACTGGCCTGGCCATTGATAGTGACGCCGTTGTCGGTATCGATGAAAGCCAGTGAATTGATTTGGGCATCGAAGTTTGGCGCATTCAGCGTGGCGTAGTAACCGGTATTCAAATTGGCGGAGGTAAATTCTCCCGCCACCACGTGACCGGTCAGTACGGGCGCCAGCACATCCACTGGCGTATCTTCAATGGTGTTGGTGCCTGCGGATTGCAGAAAAGATTCGAAGGCGGCGTTGGTCGGTGCGAATACGGTAAGCGGGCTGGTAGTGGCCAGCACGTCATCCAGGTTGGCTTTTTCGAGGGCGGCGACCAGCATGGAAAATTGCGGGTCGTTTTGGGCAAATTCTACTACATTTTGCTGACCGGTATCGATGTCATCATCGTCATCATCACAGCTTACGAGTACGAAGCCGCTCATCAGAGTCAGCAGGAGTCCATACAAAAGGATGGAATTTTTCATAATAATCGTCGGATTTTGATTTAAATAGATCATTCAAGTCCACTCAACCATAGGATTGGGATGATGTTCGCGAAGTAGGATGTTAATGGGGTAGAAAATGGAGGGTTTGCCAAGTAGTTGGCACTTTTGACCGGGATGGTTGGGATTTGCTGCCCGGCGGCCCGTGGATGGGGTCGGATATGGTCTCCGAATTTCGCCCAACTACCCATTACTATCCCTTACCCATGCGTTCCGTAATCTTCTGCACGATGCGGAAGCGGAAGAGGAAGGTGCGGGCGACGACGCGCAGCACAGTATAGGTGGGAATGGCGAGCACCATGCCCAGGATGCCGCCCAGGTTGGCGCCCATGAGAATGATGATGAAAATTTCCAGAGGATGGGCGAGAACGGAACTGGAAAAGATGAAGGGTTGCAGGATGAAGTTGTCGAGCAGTTGCATGGCGGCGAAAACGGCTATGACCTTGAGTAAGAGTG
This sequence comes from uncultured Saprospiraceae bacterium, assembly GCA_964458135.1. Lineage (GTDB taxonomy): Bacteria > Bacteroidota > Bacteroidia > Chitinophagales > Saprospiraceae > CAYWHT01. The sequence continues at coordinate 1,514 of CAYWHT010000576.1, forward strand.
GAAGCATTTCGTTGTAGAAGGCCAGGTCCAGGTTGGAGGATATCGTAATGAAAAGGCCGAAGATGGCGCCGATGAGCGGTCCCAGATAGGGAATAACATTGACGAAAGCGGCAAAGAGGGCGATGAGGACGGCGTTTTGAACGCCGATTAGAGTGAGCAGGAGGCTCACAAATACGGTGATGATGGTAATTTGCAGCAAGATGCCCGAAAAATAACGGGAAAGGAGCTGCACTATTTCCTGGATGGCGCTGCGCACGCGCTCCTCGTGGCGGGCGGGAACGAGAGCGACGATGAAATTGATGAAGAGGCCCTTGTCCTGCAGAAAAAAGAAGGTGATGAACACGATGGAGAAAATGGTGATGAAGGCGCTGCTTGCCGTGGCGACTAAGCCGCTAAAGAAGTTGCCCACCGTGCCGGGACCGAAACGACCGGTCAGCGTTTCCCGCAGCTGGTCCTCCAGATTGGCTTGTTCGGGCTCGAAACCACGGCGTTGTAACCAGTCGAGGGTGTGCTGGTAGGGCTCCTGCAAGGCCCGGGCAATGCCGGCGTAATCTACCTCCGCCAAATTTTGGGCCTGTCGCAGTACCAGGGGAACGAATAACAGCGCCAGCAGAGAAATGACGATGAAAAAGCACAGCAAGGTGAGTAAGGCGCTAAAATTAGGCCCCATTCGAAACTTGCCAATGCGCAGGTAACGCTGAAAAAAACGCATCAGCGGCTGGCCGATTAAAGACAGCACCCAGGCGATAAGCACGTAGGTAACTATATCGATGAACCGAAAGATCAAAAAAGCGACGACCAAAAGCGTCAGTCCCAAAAGCAGATAACGGCTGAGGTTTTTCATACGATTGATTATAGGGTTAAGCTCGCCGCTTGCACTAAAGGGCGTATATCAACAAGACCGGTGGATGGAGCAGCATCTATACTACTTACGCTACACTACCTCCTTTTCAGCACCGGCCGCAGCACCTCCCAAACTCGCTCCGCCATTTGCCGGTGGCCGGCCGCATTGGGGTGAAGCCCGTCGGGGAGTACGTAATCGCTATTGTGCAGCACCCCTTCCAGAAGATTCGGCAACAGCGGAATGCGGTACTGTTCGGCTAGTTGCCGGTACATTTCGCTAAAAGCTTCCCGGATGGCGGGAGGCGCCGGAGGGCGAGCCCCCAACAGGACGATCGATGATTGCGGATAGGCGTCGCGCACGCCTTCGATGATGGCCGCAAGATGCTTGCGTGCGCTGTCGGCCGGAATGCCCTGTAGTGCATCGTTGATGCCGAGCTCCAGGACGAAGACGTCAACCGTGTCCCGCAGTATGTAAGAAAGGCGTTCCCGGCCACCGCCGGTCGTCTCCCCGCTAATGCCCGCATTGACAACCCGGTAAGCAAGTCCTTCCTCCCGGAGCTTGGCGCGAATCCGATAAGGAAAGCCCTCGTAAGGATCAATGCCGTAGGCGGCGGTGATGCTGTTGCCGAAAAAAACAATGCGGCCCCGCTCGGAATCATTCATTGCGGAAGAAGTGTTATCGCCGGGCTCGGTAGTACAACCTCCACCCAAGCTTGTCAGAAAGCAGAGCAACCAAAAGTAATATATCCGGTCAAGCCTTAGTACACTGTGTAATAAGTAATTTTGCGCTTTGGCAGTGTCTTTTGGCGAAAGG
>CAYWHT010000577.1:0-3163 GCA_964458135.1 uncultured Saprospiraceae bacterium
GGGCGTACCCGTCAAAACCGTGCAAAAGCTCACCCATATCGATCCCTGGTTTATCCGCCAGATCAAGCGGCTCGTCAAGATGGAGAAGCACCTGCTCAAATACAACATTCCCGACGACCTGCCGGAAGACTTCCTGCGGCAACTTAAAGAGGTAGGCTATTCCGACGCCCAGATCGCCTGGTTGATGCGGGTCAAGGAAGAGGAAGTCGCCAAAGTGCGTAAGAAGTACGACATCCGCCGCACCTACAAGATGGTGGACACCTGCGCGGCGGAATTCGAAGCCCAAACGCCCTACTTTTACTCGACCTTCGATTCCGAAAACGAAAGCATCCCCGCCAGCGATAAGAAGAAAATCCTGGTGCTGGGCTCCGGCCCCAACCGCATCGGGCAAGGCATCGAGTTCGACTACTGCTGCGTGCACGGCCTGCTGGCCATTGAAGAAGAGGGCTTCGAGTCGATCATGGTGAATTGCAATCCGGAAACGGTTTCCACCGACTTTGACGTGGCCGACAAGCTCTACTTCGAGCCCGTATTCTGGGAGCACCTGGAAGAGATCCTCGAACTGGAACAGCCCGAGGGCGTCATTGTACAACTCGGTGGGCAGACCGCCCTCAAATTGGCGGGCGAGCTGCATCGCCGCGGCATTCCCATCTTGGGCACCGACTTCCAATCGATGGACCAGGCCGAAGACCGGGGCGCCTTTTCCGACTTGCTCAAGGAACTGGAAATCCCCTACCCCCGCTACGGCGTGGCCGACGAGGTAGATGAGGCCCTGACCATCGCCGGCAAGGTGGGCTACCCCGTGCTGGTGCGCCCCTCCTACGTACTGGGCGGCCAGCGCATGCGGATTGTGATTAACGATCACGAATTGGAGCGGCACGTGCTCAGCATCTTCAAGCACCTGCCCGAAAATCGCGTGCTCATCGACCACTTCCTCGAACGCGCCAAAGAGGCCGAAATCGACGCCATCTGCGACGGCGACGAGGTACACATCATGGGCATCATGGAACATATCGAGCCGGCGGGCATCCACTCCGGCGACAGTTCGGCCGTGCTGCCTACCTACAGCCTGAGCGTGGAAGCCGTCAACACCATGGTCGACTACACCCACCAACTGGCCAAGGCCCTCAACATCCGCGGGCTGATCAACATCCAATTCGCCGTCAAAGACGAGCACGTATACGTCATCGAAGCCAATCCGCGCGCTTCCCGCACTACGCCTTTCATCGCCAAAGCCTACCAGGTGCCCTACCTCAAAATCGCCACCAAGATCATGCTGGGCACCCATAAACTCAAAGACTTCGACATCAAACCGCGCCCCGGCGGCTTCGCCATCAAAGTACCCGTTTTCAGCTTCGAAAAATTCCCGGAAGTGGATAAGAACCTGGGGCCGGAGATGAAATCGACCGGGGAGGCCATCCGCTTTATCAAGGACTTGTCGGATCCGTTTTTCCGGGAGCTGGATACGCAGCGGTATATGTATTTGACTCGCTAACCCGGATTATGCATGGGTTCTTCCTAGCCAAACTGCCCGCCCTGTGAAATACCGCAGGTAAAGCTTCGCTTTATTTCACAGGGCGGGCAGTTTGGTAGATGAATTCATGCATAATCCGGGCTAACTGACCGGAATGGGCTATGCTTACTTATCGGGCTTTAATCCAAGTCCAAAACTACCTTCCCGCTCGTCATACCAGTTTGGAAGAGCCGCAGCGCCTCCTTCAGCGAAGTAAAGGGGAAGGTATGCCCCACATGCGGCTTGGGCAAGTCCAAGGCCTCCGCCTCCCGCAGAATTTGGTGCATGAGCTCGGCCCGGTCGTAGATCCAGATCAGGTTGAAGCCCATGACCGATTTATTCATTTCCGGCAGCTTTTGGGGGTCGATCTTGGGGCGGGTAAGCCATAGCCACAGCATGCGTGCGTAGTTGGGCCGGTTGCCGACATTGGTGTACCGGGCGGCGCCGTAGACGATATGCCGGCCCATGGGCGCCAGTTGCTCGAAGCCGGTTTTAAAAAATTTACCCCCGATGGAATCCATGATGAGATGCAGGGGGCGATCTCCCAGTGCGGTTCGCAGGTCTTGACGAAAGGTAGCGGGATTGCGGCGGATGCCGTGGTGGTAGCCTTCCCGGCGAAGGAAATCGAGTTTGGCGTCGCTGCCTACGGTGCCGATGGTGTAGGCGCCCATTTTCCGGGCGATGCGCCCCGCATGGATGCCGACGCCCCCCGCGGCGGAATGGATGAGTACGTTTTGCCTGGCCTGCAGATTGCCCAGATTGACCAGGCCGTAGTAGGCGGTAAGCAACTGCACCAGATAGGCGGCCCCTTCCCGGAAGGACCAACCGGCGGGCAGGGGCAGCAAGTAGCGCTGATCGATATTCAAGTGGGAGGTGTAGGCCCCGAAGCGGGTAACGCCCATCACCCGGTCGCCTTCCCGAAACGAGCTGACTTCGCTGCCCGTGCGTATTACCGTGCCGCTGTATTCGAGGCCGGGAGTGAAAAGACCTTCCGGCGTGGCCCCGTAAAGCCCCCAAATCGCGAAGATATCGGCGAAGTTGAGCCCCACGGCCCGCACCGCTACGGTGACTTCCCGGGCCCCGGGGGCCGGCAGTTCCGATTCCGCCAGTTGCAGGTTGGATAGTGCGCCGGCGCGGAGTTGGTACAGGCGTCGTTTCATAGGCGATAGGTTGTGGGAAATGGAGTATTTGGTCTTTGGCAGTGGCCGGGGCTGCGGCCCCTGCCGGCCCTCGCGCCAGAAGTGGGAGTTGTTGATTCAGGGCTTGGCGAAGGCCCGCACCCGGACTTAAGCCCGTTTATCCTAACCATTAACTGTCCTTCTTTTCCAGAATCCGGAAGGTAAAGCCGCTAATTCCCGCAAGCTGCGCTTTTCGCATGTACTGTTCGATGATCCAGCGGTAGGCGCCCGTTTGGTTGAAGTAGGCGTCGGTTTGCAGTGGGATGTTGAGGGTGCAGGACTCGCCATTGCAATCGCCCAACCACAGGCCGGCTTTATCGGCTAATTCCAGGGAGACGACGCGCGAGAGGCGGCGGCCGCCGGGAAATTCCGTATGGATGTTGACGTAGAGGTTTTGGAAGCTGTAATCCGTGCGGTGGCGTACTTCCAGGAAAAGGTTGTAGACGGTCGTCGTATCGGGTATGTCCACTTC
>CAYWHT010000578.1:0-3145 GCA_964458135.1 uncultured Saprospiraceae bacterium
ACAGGGCGGGCAGTTTGGCTTCGCAGTAGATGAATTCATGCATAATCCGGGTTAGCGCTGCAGTTCGGCAAAATCATTCCACAGGGGATCTTCCGGCAGCTCGGCCCGAATACGAATGTCGGCGCCTGTGACCGGATGACGAAAGGCCAGTTCCCGGCAATGCAGGTGAATGCGCCCATCGGGATTAGGATGATCGTAGCCGTATTTGAGGTCGCCCACGATGGGACAGCCGATTTTAGCTAGCTGTACGCGGATCTGATGGGGTCTTCCGGTCAAGGGGCGCAGTTCAATCAGGCAACGTTTATGAATTTCGGCAACCATTTCGTAACGGAGTTCAGATTTTTTGGCGCCCTTGTTGCGGTTGCTCGGACGCGGAAAAGCTCTGGCGATATTGCGCTGCCGGTCCTTGAGAATATAATGCGTCAGATGACCGCTCAGGGGATCCGGACGCGAAGCGGCCAAGGCCCAATACGTTTTCTCCACCCGGCGTTCTTTAAATAGGCGGTTCATTCGCTCCAGGCCCTTGCTGGTGCGGGCAAAGAGCACCAGGCCGCTCACCGGGCGGTCCAGGCGGTGGATAACTCCCAGAAATACGGCGCCGGGCTTATTATAGCGCACTTTGATATAGTCTTTAACGTAATCGCCCAGCGTCGGGTCCCGGGTATCGTCGCCCTGCGCCAATACTCCCGCCGGTTTACTGACCGCGATGAGATGATTATCTTCGTATAGAACTTGTAATCTCTCCATGAGCGCGTAATTATAAAAAACTCCTGATTTTGTTGCGTGTTGTAGAATTAATCCTTTAAAACAATTATCGTTGACATGGAATTATCGCTAGGATTTTCTCCCTGCCCGAATGACACTTTTATATTCGACGCGCTCGTTCATCATAAAATCGACACCGAAGGTCTGGAATTTAAGGTGGAACTCGCCGACGTGGAACAACTCAACCAAAGCGCCTTTAACGGCCGGATTGACATCACCAAACTAAGTTATCACGCCTACGCCTACGTCATGGATCGCTACGTATTGCTGGATAGCGGTAGTGCGCTGGGCAACGATTGCGGCCCCCTGCTAATCGCCCGCAAGCCCATGAGCCGGGAGGCGGTCTCCCGGCAGGATATCGCCATTCCCGGAAAATACACGACGGCCAATTTTTTACTCGGGCTCGCCTATCCGGAAGCTACCCGCAAGCGCGAGATGCTGTTCTCACATATCGAAGAAGCCGTACTGAACGGTCGGGTTGGAGCGGGGCTCATCATCCACGAAAATCGCTTTACTTACCAGGATAAAGGATTGATCAAAATTGCGGATTTGGGCGCCTTTTGGGAAGAACAAACCGGCTATCCCATCCCGCTGGGAGGTATTGCCATTCGCCGGACTTTGCCCCCCGAAATTTTAACAAAGGTTAATCGCGTGCTGCGCAAAAGCGTGGATTTCGCGTTGGATCATCCCGATCAGACCTACGATTACGTCCGGCAGCACGCCCAGGAAATGGAGCGGGAGGTCCTTTTCCGGCACATCGCTCTGTACGTCAACGACTACACCCGCGATTTAGGGGAGCGTGGCCGCCGCGCGATTCAGCACTTATTTGCCGAAGCGAAACGCAAAGAGATCATTCCGGCAAGCGAGCATGCTTTATTCCTCCAAAACCGGAACGCGGCCCACTGATCGACAAACTGTTTACCCAATCCGTCCTTTTTTTAACCACTATACTTATTTTTGCCGGTAATTTTGATGACAACCTAACCGAGTAAAACGAATTATTATGATTATCGGCGTACCAAAAGAAATAAAAAATAACGAAAACCGGGTCGCTTTAACCCCCGCCGGCGCCCGAGAACTGACCAAGCGCGGCCACCGGGTTTTTGTGCAGGCATCGGCGGGCGTAGGTAGTGGATTTACGGATGCGGAATACCAGAAAGCGGAAGCTGGCATTCTGCCCACCATAGAAGAAATCTATCACAAAGCGGAAATGATTGTGAAAGTCAAAGAGCCCATTGAGGAGGAGTACGGGCTTATCCGCGAGGACCAACTGGTGTTCACCTATTTCCACTTTGCTTCCTACGAGCCCCTGACCCGGGCTATGATCGACAGCAAAGCGGTCTGTTTGGCCTACGAAACGGTGGAATTGCCGGATGGTTCGCTCCCCCTGCTGATTCCGATGTCGGAAGTCGCCGGCCGGATGGCCGTGCAAGAAGGCGCGAAATATTTGGAAAAGCCCTACAAAGGGCGTGGCCTGCTACTGGGAGGTGTTCCGGGCGTGCCCTCAGCCAACGTGATGGTCATCGGCGCCGGCGTCGTGGGCACGCAGGCCGCCAAGATGGCGGCGGGGCTCGGCGCCCGGGTAACCATCCTGGATGTCAACCTGCAACGCCTGCGTTACCTGGAAGACGTCATGCCCGATAATGTCTCCACCCTTTTTTCCAATGAATACAACATTCGCAACTTGATCAGGGATCACGATTTGATCATCGGGGCGGTGCTTATCCACGGCGCCAAGGCGCCCAAGCTGATCACCCGCGACATGCTCAAGGAGATGCGCCCCGGCACCGTGATGGTCGACGTAGCCGTAGACCAAGGAGGCTGCATCGAGACTTGCCAACCAACCACGCACGAGAATCCCACCTACGTCATCGACGAAGTCGTGCACTACTGCGTAGCCAATATGCCGGGCGCCGTACCCTCCACCTCCACCTACGCCCTAACCAACGCCACCTTGCCCTACGCCATTCAGTTGGCGGATAAGGGTTGGCAACGCGCCTGCCAGGAAAATGAATCCCTGAGAAAAGGCCTCAATATCGTTAAGGGCGCCGTGGTGTACCAAGGGGTGGCGGAAGCTTTCGATTTGAGCTTGGAGGGAACGGAGGTGTATTTGTGAGAAGGAGTGGTTAGTGGACAGTGAATGCTCTCTAATCCACTAACCACTAAAAATCACTCCCGCACCCGCACCAACTGCCCCCGTTCATTTTCCATCACGATAAAAGCCCCTTCAAATCCGGCCCGTTCGGCTCGGCGGCGTGCGTTTTCGGCTTGCTGTAAGTTTTGAAAGCCGGCCAGTAGCTTGATGGTCAGGTTACCCTTTTGGCGGTCCTCGATGCGGCCGAGATCCCGGACGGCGGCGCCATCGAAATAGGCTGTATTG
>CAYWHT010000579.1:0-3135 GCA_964458135.1 uncultured Saprospiraceae bacterium
TCGATGTTTCGTGAAGTTTCCTGAAAAGAGCCCCAGCGGGGCATCCGGTTGGTAGACCCGGGCGCCAAGCCCGGGGTGAATAACGCAATCGGCTAACCCGGATTATGCATGGGTTCTTCGTCACGAGAAGCCAAACTGCCCGCCCTGTGAAATACCACAGATAAAGCTTCGCTTTATTTCACAGGGCGGGCAGTCTAGCTTCGCAGTAGATGAATTCATGCATCATCCGGATAAAAAACTACGACATTTTTCTACCGCAATTATAGTATCTCAACGGGAATGGCTATATTCGTAATAACCTTTAAGAGAGAATGATTATCACCTAGCAACTACTCATGAGCGAAAAAGAAATTGCGGAAAAACTATCAGCAAAGGGACTAAGAGTTACGCCACAGCGGATTGCCATTCTGGGAGCAGTAGTAAAAATGAGTAACCACCCCACGGCCGAGAAAATCATCGAATACGTCAAAACGAACCATCCGAATATTTCCGTAGGAACGGTATACAAAGTTTTGGATTCCCTTGTCGAAAACAGCCTGTTAAACAAGGTGAAGACGGAGCGCGGCGCCATGCGTTACGATCCGTTGCAGACTAATCACCATCATCTTTATTGTGAAGAAACGGACCGGATCGAAGACTACGAAGACGAAAAGTTAGATGAACTCATCATCGATTACTTTAATAAAAAGGGCATTAAGAATTTTGAAATTCAGAATATTCAACTTCACATTACCGGAAAATTCAAACAATAGAAATTATGAATAAAAAGAAAGGAAAGTGCCCCGTAATGCACGGGGGCAACACCTCATCGGGCTCGTCCGTCACGGAATGGTGGCCCAATGCTCTTAATCTGGATATTTTGCACCAGCACGACACCAAAACCAATCCATTAGGAGAGGATTTTGACTATCGTGAAGAGCTCAAGAAGCTGGACGTCGAGGCTTTGAAGCAAGACTTGCACGACTTGATGACCGACAGCCAGGACTGGTGGCCTGCTGACTGGGGGCACTACGGCGGATTAATGATCCGCATGGCCTGGCACGCTGCCGGTTCCTACCGAATTTCTGACGGTCGCGGAGGCGGCGGCACCGGCAACCAACGTTTCGCTCCTCTCAATTCGTGGCCGGACAATACCAGCCTGGATAAAGCCAGGCGCTTGTTGTGGCCGGTCAAGAAAAAATATGGCAACCAAGTTAGTTGGGCCGATTTATTTATTCTGGCGGGAAATATCGCCTACGAAAGCATGGGCTTTAAAACCTTCGGATTTTCCTTCGGACGCGAAGATATCTGGCATCCCGAAAAAGACGTTTATTGGGGAGCCGAAAAAGAATGGTTGGCCCCCAGTGACGAACGTTACGATAATGTAGATGACCCCTCGACGATGGAAAACCCACTGGCAGCCGTACAGATGGGGTTGATCTACGTTAATCCTGAAGGGGTCAATGGAAAACCCGACCCCCTAAAGACCGCCGCCCAGGTGCGCGAAACGTTCGCCCGCATGGCAATGAATGATGAAGAAACCGTTGCCCTAACCGCAGGCGGCCATACCGTAGGAAAAACGCACGGCAACGGAGATGCGAGCATCCTGGGCCCCGAACCGGAAGCTGCGCCGGTGGAAGAGCAAGGCTTCGGCTGGGCCAACCCCACCAACTCGGGCAAAGGCCGGCACGCCGTAACCAGCGGGCTTGAAGGCGCCTGGACCACCCATCCCACCAAATGGGACAACGGCTATTTCGAAATGCTGTTTAACCATGAATGGGAGTTGCGCAAAAGCCCGGCAGGCGCCTGGCAATGGGAACCGGTAGACATCAAAGAAGAAGACAAACCGGTAGACGTGGAAGATCCTTCCATCCGGCACAACCCAATGATGACGGATGCCGATATGGCCATGAAAATGGACCCGGCCTACCGGGAGATTTCGCTGAAGTTCATGAACGATTTTGATGCCTTTTCTGACGCTTTCGCACGCGCCTGGTTCAAATTGACCCACCGCGACATGGGGCCAAAATCACGCTACTTCGGGCCGGATGTACCGGAAGAAGACCTGATCTGGCAAGATCCCATCCCGGAAGGCCGAACGGACTACGATGTAGAGGCGGTGAAACAAAAAATTGCCGCATCGGACCTCTCCATTTCGGATATGGTAGCCACCGCTTGGGATAGCGCCCGCACTTACCGGGGCTCTGACATGCGAGGCGGAGCTAACGGCGCCCGTATTCGGCTGGCGCCGCAAAAAGACTGGGAAGGCAACGAACCGGAACGCCTGGCTCGCGTCTTGTCCGTATTAGAACCCATTGCCGCTGAATTCAACATCAGCATTGCCGATACGATCGTACTGGCAGGCAATACCGGCCTAGAAAAAGCCGCCAAAGCCGCAGGCTTCGACATTACCGTACCCTTTGCGCCGGGTCGTGGAGATGCTACGGATGAAATGACCGATGCCGATTCTTTCGCTCCCCTAGAACCGGTAGCGGACGGCTATCGCAACTGGCTGAAAAAAGACTACGCGGTAAGCCCCGAAGAGTTAATGCTGGACCGAACCCAACTCATGGGATTAACGGCGCCGGAACTGACCGTCCTTGTCGGCGGCATGCGCGTATTGGGCACCAACTACGGCGGGGCCCCGCACGGAGTTTTCACCGACCACGCAGGGGCTTTGACCAACGACTTTTTCGTCAACTTAACGGACATGGAAAATACCTGGAAGCCGGCAGGCCAAAACCTCTACGAAATCCGTGATCGTAAAACGGACGAACTCAAATGGACGGCCACCCGTATTGACCTTGTTTTCGGCTCGAACTCCGTTCTCCGTTCCTACGCCGAAGTATACGCACAAGACGACAGTAAAGAGAAATTTGTCCATGATTTTGTAAAGGCATGGGTCAAGGTGATGAATGCCGACCGATTTGACTTGAAATATATAGTCTGACAACTCAGGATTTGTGAAAATATGACGCCGCTATTTTTTCGGCTGGCAAGGCGGAAAACGTAGGCATAGCCTAAGTTCTGTCGAGGCTTTCCAACGCAGCAAGGCGGAAAAAGAGCAAGTCAGAATTCACAAATTTTGGGTTGTCAGACTATAAGCGATGAGAGATTAATAAGTGTCGTGTTTAGATAGGCTAGCGATTTTTTCTT
>CAYWHT010000580.1:0-3134 GCA_964458135.1 uncultured Saprospiraceae bacterium
TGGCCCTCAATCAAAAATCAAAAATCAAAAATCAAAAATCAAAAATCAAAAATCACTCCAAACCCATTCCTCCATGAAGTACTACATCATTGCCGGGGAAGCTTCCGGCGACCTGCACGGCTCCAACCTAATGAGGGCGCTGCAAAAGGAGGATGAGGAGGCCGAATTTCGCGTTTGGGGAGGGGACCGGATGCAGCGAGCCGGCGGAGCGCTGGTGCGTCACTACCGCGATCTGGCCTTTATGGGATTTACCGAAGTTTTACTCAACCTGCGGACCATTCTGCGCAATATTCGTTTTTGCAAGGAGGATATTTTGAATTTTCAGCCCGATGTGCTCATTTTGATCGACTACCCGGGCTTTAATTTGCGTATTGCGCGCTGGGCGCAGGAAGAAGCTATCAAAGTATTTTACTATATCTCCCCCCAATTGTGGGCCTGGCACTCCAGCCGGGTGCACGGCATCAAAAAGTGGGTAGACCGGATGTTTGTCATTCTGCCTTTTGAGGCGTCTTTTTACGCCAAGTACGATTATGCCGTAGATTTTGTGGGTCATCCTTTGCTCGACCTGATCGATGATTATCCCGTTGACGAGAGCTTTTTTGCGCGCAATGGCCTGAGCAACCGGCCCATCATCGCTCTGCTTCCCGGTAGCCGGCGGCAGGAGATTACCCGCATGCTGGCGGTGATGCTGCAGGTGTTGCCCGAATTTCCCGACTACCAGTTCGTCGTTGCTGGGGCCCCTTCCATTCCCGCGGGCTTTTACCGCAAGGAAATGGAGCGCCTCACTCCCATCGACACCGAAAGGGTTGGGCTCGTGCAAAATGAGACCTACCAGTTGCTCACCCACGCCAAAGCCGCACTGGTTACTTCGGGCACGGCGACTCTTGAGGCCGGCTTGTTCGGGGCGCCACAGGTGGTGTGCTACCGGGGGGGCTGGTTGTCGTACCAGATTGCCCGCCGCCTGGTCAACGTCCAATACATTTCTCTGGTGAATCTGGTCGTGGATCGCCCCTTGTTGCGGGAATTGATTCAGAGCGATTTGCGGGCCGACCGGCTGGCCGCCGCCTTGGGTGAAATCCTCGACCCGGAAAAAGCCCGGGAGATCAAGGCCGGATACGAAGAATTGCGCAGCAAGCTGGGCTACCGCGGGGCCTCCCGCCGCACGGCCGAACGCATGGTAGCCTATCTGCATGCGGAGCGGGAAACTTGATCCCGTTTGTCCTTTTTGGTCAGAAGTCTTACCTTGGTTGTATACATCTACCCTGTAATGCATGAAAGGATTACCTAAGTTGTGGATCCTCAGCGGCTGTTTCCTTTGCGCTTTTTGCGACGCCCCCCTCCCGGAAGCAGCGGACCGAATAGGACAATTCCCCATCGACACCATCGAAGCACAACCGGCGGCTTACGACCGCTTTGGTCGTCTGACGGGTACATCCCGTAAATCTCAGCTATTTACGGCTACGCATTTGGACTCCCTGGAGCTGCCTCCCATCGAAGAAACCGTTACCAAAGCTTTGACCCGTCAGCTCAAAGTACTCGACAATAGCCGCCAGAAGCGCAACCACCGCATCGGTAATCTGACCTTCGATATCGAGCAGATGCGGGAAACCATTAACATCCTGCTCGCCCGGTCCGGGCATTCCAGCGAAGACCTGCACTATTTCCTCAAAGCCCACCAAATTTGGGGCCGTGATCGCCGGGGCAACGTGGAATTTACCGGCTACTTCACGCCCATTATCCAGGTGAAACGGCAACCCGACGACACTTACCGTTACCCCATCTACCGCCGGCCGCTCAAGTGGGAGGGAGCGCTCCCCTCCCGCCGTCAGATTGATGGAGAAGGCGTACTACGGGGCCGCGGTTTAGAAATTGCTTACGCGAATAACCGGGTAGATATTTATTACATGCAACTCCAGGGTTCGGGTTACGTGGAATATCCCGACGGGACCCGCAAGCTGCTCAGTTACGGCGGCACCAATCGCAAGCCCTACCGGAGTATTGAAAAGTTTATCATTCGATCGGAGGAGATCAATGTCAGAAACCTCAATATTGAGGGCATCAAAGCCTTCTTGCGCGAACACCCCCAGCTCACCGATTCCGTTTTATTTTACAACCCATCCTATACCTTTTTCCGCGCCCGCCACCATGCACCGCTCGGCGCCGGCGGCGCGCCCCTTACCCCCGATCACACCGTTGCGGTAGACCGGCGGTATCTGCCCCTGGGTAGCTGCCTGCTCGCCGCCGTTCCGGTGTATGACCGTCAAAAGCAACGGTTCATTGGCCACGAATGGCGATTCTTGTTCGCCCAAGACGTCGGGGGGGCCATCAAAGGACCGGGGCACGTCGATTTATACTGCGGCAGCGGCCCCCGCGCCGGGGCCATAGCGGGCAGCCTCAAGCACTACGGCCGAATCTACCTGCTGCTTCCCAAAACACCACCCGGACCGTTCACTTTCTCCGAGCCCGCACTTTCTCCTACTCCCGGGCGACTCACCTCCAAGCATTCAAATTAAATTTTTATTTAATTCTTAAGTTGTTATTCATCAAACTGGCATACATTTTGCTAATTAAGTAAGTGTAAGACGGCAAAAAAAAAACGGCCGGAAACACTAAAAAGCTAAAGCGCCTTTAAACATTATTAATATTTTTAATATTTTTGGGTAGAATACTGTCTAGTAAAGTTTAACCTATTATAAAAATTTTTACTTCGACGAAGTCTTTACCCACCGTTCATAATCCCAAAACAAAACGGCAGTAAACCCCGGAAGTCAGGAGGTAACACTAACTACCGGGAATCCATACACATGAAACACTATCGCACTTGGACACCACCATTTGCCCGGGTGTCTTGCGCCAAAATGAAACACTATGTCACACACTAACCCAACACCCAACAAAAAGAAAGTAGAAAACTCTTTTCTGATGATCGTCGTGCTAATCGGTTGCCTGGGGGCGGCCATCCTGTACTTTCGCTCCGGTTCTTCCGGTAATTCGGCTAATTTTCAACTGGAGCAACAACACTCTTCCGCCGACGCGCGGGAGATACAGCGCGAGGGGGAAACGAGCCTGCACTAGCCCAGATGATGCATGAGTTTTTCGTAGGGAGCGGCGCAAATGGTTGCCAGGCCTGGTCG
>CAYWHT010000581.1:0-3131 GCA_964458135.1 uncultured Saprospiraceae bacterium
CGGTTATTGTGGTAAATAATTGGGGCGGTAGTCTTAGCAATGGGATAGGCAATTTCAATGGGTTTGCTCTTTCGTTCAAATACCTTGATTCTGTTCAGGATTTTTCCTTCCCAATTGGCTAAAATGAGTTCGTGAAAGAATGGGACGTACAGCAATATTGAATCAGATCCTATTATTTGATGTCCAACCTTATAAGAATTCTTTATACCGTTTGGACCTTCTCTTTTAAACTTTATTTTTTTCCAAAGTTTTCTGGAATTATAGTCTGACAACCCAAAATTTGTGAATTCTGACTTGCTCTTTTTAGCTTCGCTGATCGTCGCTTCGCTCCTCGGAGTTCCGCCTTGCTGCGTTGGAAAGCCTCGACAGAACTTAGGCTATGCCTACGTTTTCCGCCTTGCCAGCCGAAAAAATAGCGGCGTCATATTTTCACAAATCCTGAGTTGTCAGACTATATAATCATAGATGTATAGAGTGTATTCGGGCGCGTTAAACAAAGAAAAAAGCTCTTTCCCTTCTACATGATCGTAAGAAATCGAGCGGTGGTAAAACCCGGTCTTTGAGTCTAAAGAAAAGCTTACGGTATCTCTTGCTTCCCAAAATTCAACATTGGAGTCGTAATAAGAGGATTCTTCGCGTCCTATCTCATTGTCAGACTGACATGCGTAGGCTATAAAAAAAGAAAAAGTGAAGAATAGTCCTTTGGATAGGGTGGGATTTATATTTGGCATTGTCGTGTATTAAAAAATTAAGAATAACTGAATAGAGGAGCGACGATAAATAAAAATTTATGCCGCTCCCTTTTGCAGTTTGAAAAAGCCGGATTTAATTGGAAACTAAAGAATTGTTCCGTCACAATCACCGTCAATGCTGACCTCGAAGCATTCTCTTCCACCATTGTCAGTTTTAACACAAGCTCCTGCAGGTTCGAGAGTAATTGCAAAACACCGTGCACCAAAAGCGACTGCTCCAATTAAAAGAAAGCATAAGACAATAAGTAATTTTTTCATAATAGCCAGTTAAAAGTTTAATACCTACTCTCTCCCGGGTTTTCGGCCAATCCCTGAAGTCATTGGCCAATCGACTTATTACAAAATTACCCCCCCCGCTTTCAACGCAAGCCAGAAACCGGACAAAATCGAGCATATATGGACATTCTAAATGTAAAACCACAAAAAACAAGCGGCCGATCTCTTTTCCATGTAATGAAAGATAGTATTTAGGTCCATGAACAGCAACAAGAAGTTCATCGCTGAATGATGCTCCCTTTTCGCGGAGACGGAAATCTAACCCGGATGATGCATGAATTGATCTACTGCGAAGCCAAACTGCCCGCCCTGTGAAATAAAGCGAAGCTTTACCCGCGGTATTTCACAGGGCCCTCCATTCTTGGGCGTCCTCTCAGGCTATGCTTGAGCCCGACGAAACTTTAGCCGGCAAAACAGCCGTCACAAGCTGTAATCCACCCGAAGGATAAAAAAGGCCGGCACCGCCTCTACGGAACGGCGAAAGAAAAAGTAACTATTATTGCTGACGGTCGACAGGTTCCGGACATCCAACAGGTTGACCAGGCTCAGCTCTATCGACAGCGGGTGGTTGCGCCAGTTCAGCTCGCGGGTGCAGTTGGCGCGCAGGCCGGACAGCGTGGCAGCCGGGTTGCCCGGGCTCTTGGCTACCGTGTGATTGAAAGTTGCACTGCAGCGCCAACCTGCTGCCTGGTACATGGCCGTGAAGGCCGAGCGCAAGTTCCGCACCTTATTGCGGTCTTGACCGCCCGTTCCGCCCGTTCCCTCTTGCAAGATCAGCTGCGTGCCGCCCCGGCTTTCTGCGGTGAGCCGGAAGGCCGGGCTGACGGCTACTGATGCCCTCAAATTCACCTGGGCCAAACGGTGCGATAGGCTAAAAAACTGGCCGCCGGCCTGCTCCTCGTTCTGCCCCACGGAAAGGGTAGCACCCGCGGAAAGATCTGTTTTCAAAGCCGGAACGAACTGGCTAAACCGCCCGCTAAGCACTAGTCGCTGGTTGGAGCCCGATAGGAAGGGCAATGACAGCAGCAAGGAGCCGAAGAAATCGCTGGCTGGGCGCCAGGCCTGTTGCCCAAATTGGTAACGCAATCGGATATGGTAATCGCGATATTTGAATTCCTGCCTACGACGATAGCGCAATGTCAGCGAGTGACCCTTTTCTAGCGCCCGCCCTATTCCCTGGCGATTGATGGTGTAGCTGTCAGAAAAAAAAGGCGAGGTAAAGTAAGCAGTACCGGGCGGCGTATTTGAGCTGTAACGGTAGGCCAGGTGTCCCTCCGCACCCTTTCCCATCTGGCGGTGCAACCCGACGTGCATCGATGGTGCGAAGCGCCCAAAAGACGCGCCCGAAGCCTGACGGTACCAGCGCTGTTGGGCCTCGGCCGATATGCGAAGCGATAACCGAGCAGCCAGCGCATGCCGCAGGCGAACGCGCATCCCTGCGCTCTGGGTGGCCACTTCGTCAGAATGGGCCCCTGGATCGAAAGCAGGTACCTCCGCCGCTCCACCGTCCGACAGCCAGGCCTGGTTGGCGAAACTGGAAACAGCGGTCGCATAAACCGGCGCCAACTCCATGGTGGTGCGATCATTGCTCCAACGATAACGTCCTGTGGCTTCTAACTCACGGTGATGGTAGCGAAGCGACTGGGACAATAGCGGCAACCCTTCTAGATCAGTATTTGTCAACTGGTCAAAATCTTCGTTCTCAGCCAGGAGCGACTGCGGCCGGCTGACCTGGGCGGCTTTCACCTGCCACTGGAATACGCTCCGCTCGCCTGCCTGGTGCGTGAGCAGGGCTCCTAATTGCCAATCGCGCTGCCTGGCAGCCCCATCCGAGAAATATTCGAGCACGTCTTCGCCCCGGGTTTCCTCTATATCCTGACGGCCCTCTTTCCGGCCGCCTTCCCACTGCAGGTGGGCTTGGAAACTGAGTGACTGCCGCTCATTCACGTGCCGGACCGAGGCATCCGCGCCGCCCAGCAGGCTGCTTATCCCCAATCGGCTGTTGGTGGATAGGGCGTAGCTGCTCTCATCGAGAAAGAAGCGCTGCTCGGTCGACTGGAACTGGCGGCCCGACTCGAAGGCCAGCAAGGCATTGGCGTTCAG
>CAYWHT010000582.1:0-3131 GCA_964458135.1 uncultured Saprospiraceae bacterium
ACCGTGTTTTACGGGATCAAGGAATAGTTTTTTTTACCGGCAATCACCCCGACGACTTACGCTCGGGTGTGGAACTTACGTTTTATTGCAGTGGAAAACGTTATCGTATTCGAAATTACATCCACGATTTTCCAGCCATTCGATCCACGGCGCAGGCGTTGGGCTGGCGAGAACGAAACTTCAGGGAGTCGTCGGTGGGAACCCCACACCGGGCTTATTTCGAGCGGAAGGGGGCGTTGGAGAGTTTTGAACGTATTCGTGGGCGACTGGTGATTTACGGGATGGGGTGGGAGAAGGGTTGACGGCTAAGGCTTACTTGCTATGCTGACTTTTTTGAAACCACTAAGGCACTTAGTGCACTAAGGTTGGCGCAGCCCATGTCAAGCGGGGCGACTCTTCTTTCAACCTTTACGTCTAAATAATAATCAACTGCTTTATCGCAACCTCCATATCATCCCTCCCCAGTTCGATACGCCGCAGGACATTCAACTGGCCGGCGGGCGCATCGAGGCTGTAGCTCCAAATTTGGGAAAGGGTGGAGCCCCCGCCATCTATTTTGACGACGCCCTTGCCTTTCCCGGTCTCATCAACTCCCACGATCACCTGGAGCTCAACTTATTTCCCTTGACCACCAGCACCCTCCACCAAAACTACCGCGATTGGGCCGCCGATGTGCAGGGCAATTACCAGAACTTGATCCGGCAAGTGCAAGTAGTGCCGGAAAGGGTGCGCTACCAATGGGGGGTGCTCAAAAACCTGTTGGCGGGGGTGACGACGGTAGTGCAGCACGGGTCGAAACCGGTCTTGGAAGATCCGCTTCCCATCGAGGTGTTGCACCCTATTTCCCTGCATTCTGTGGCTTTTGAAAAACGGTGGGCGTGGAAATTGCTCGGCGCGAGGCCGCCCGTGGTCATGCACCTGGGGGAAGGAGTGGGTGAAGTTGCCGCCGGGGAAGTTCGGCGGTTTTTGCGGTGGAATGTTCTGGGTAAAAGGATCGTCGCCGTACACGGCATGGCGCTGCGCCCCGAGCATAGGGGGTATTTTCGCGCCCTGATCTGGTGCCCCGATTCCAATTTTGAGTTGTACGGACAAACGGCGCTCGTGGAGCAATTGAAAGGCGGCCTGCCCATCCTGTTCGGTACCGATTCCACCCTCAGCGCCCACTGGGATTTGTGGCCACAGCTGCGCCGGGCCCGCAATACCCGGAAATTGAGCGATGAAGAACTGTTCCTTACGCTGACGCGGGCGCCCGCGTTGATCTGGGATTTGTCGGGCAGGGGACTTCTGGCGCCCGGTATGGATGCGGACCTGGTAATTGCCCGCCGGCCGGAGGGCCGGGGGTGGGATGGTTTTTACCAGCTGGGGCCGGAGGATATGCTGTTGGTTTTGAAGGCAGGTCAACCCGTGCTATTTGACGAAAGTCTGATGGAATCTATAAAAGAATACGGTCGGGGGGCATATCATCCCATCAAGGTGGGGGTAAGCACCAAATACCTGGCCCTGGACGCGCCCGCCATGATCCGGGAAGTGGACCGTCTTTCCAATTTACCAATCGAACTTGCCGATGAAAGTGGCTTTCGTCTTCTTTAACAACTACCGGCCGGGGGAGCACCCACAGGCGTTGCTCGACCGGCTTTTCACCATCCGCGATTGGGCGGGGGCGCTGACGAGTCAGCGGCTGGAGGTGACAGTATGCCTGCGCTTTCACCGCGCGGAAGGGGTATGGCGGGAAGGCGTGCGCTATTATTTCCTGCAGGCGCATCCACCTGAATTCTCCGGCAACCGGCGGATTCCGCTGCCCTACCTTTGGCAGGTTCGCCAAATCCTCCGGGAGGTAGCTCCCGATATCGTGCACGCCCACGATCTGAATACGGTGACGGCGAATGCCCTGCTGCGGCTGTTGACCCCCTGGCGCATCCCCATGCTGTTGCAGGATCACGGAGCCTTGCCCCAAAAGCGGCTCTGGTGGATGCAGCGCTTGATATTCCGAACGATAGACGGCTTTTTATTTTCCGCCCCCGGTCAGGAGGATGCCTGGGTGACCCAAGGCTTGATTCCCGATCGGGAGCGGTGTTTTTTCGTCATGGAAAACTCGGCCCATTTTCAAATGCGCCCCCGCCGGGAAGCCCGTCAGCGAACAGCTTTGCGGGGTGATCCCGTCTTCCTTTGGGTAGGCCATCTCAACGCCAATAAAGATCCGTTGACGGTATTGGCGGCGTTTGAGCGGGTTGTGACTTTCTTGCCCCGGGCTCGGTTTTATATGATTTACCGGGAGGCGCCCCTGGAGGCGGTCGTCAGGGAAAAGATTGCCGCAAGCCCAGTTTTGCCGCAGCACGTTAGCCTGCTCGGGGAAAAGGACCGGCACGCTTTGGAAGCTTACTACAACAGCACCGACTTCCTGTTATCGGGCAGTCACAAGGAGGGCAGCGGTTACGCCGTGATCGAGGCCATGGCCTGTGGGGTGATTCCCATCGTAACGAATATTCCTTCTTTCCGCCACCTTACCGGCGACGGCGCCATCGGCGCGTTGTGGGCGCCGGATCGCGCGGAGGAATTGGTAGCGGCCATCCGCAAAGCGACCCAATGGCCGATAGCGGAGCGCGCCCGGGCGGTGCGGGATTATTTTGAGCGGTGGTTTGGGTTTGGGCCTTTGGCGGAGCGGATGGTAGGGGTGTACAAAAGTATGATGGGGGGCGATGATATCGAATGAGTATTTTTTTGCCTTACAATTAGGCGTTATCCTCCCGATTAGCGGGATTGTTGGAAGGGCAATGACTGAAAAGCCCGGGTATCGCCACGGGGTCAGGTTCCGGGGCGAAGTGTGCGCCTTGAAAGGGCGGAACTTTGGGGCTTGCTATGCTGACTTTTTTGAAACCACTAAGGCACTCAGTGCACTAAGGCTTACTTGCTATGCTGACTTTTTCTAACTACTAAGACCACGGAGACTGGCTGGCTGTGATAACTTTCTGGGTGAACGCACCTGCCGGCCCTCTGGGAGGCGGGCCGGCTATATCGGTAGATTTTTTAAAGAGTGAGGTTGCGCATAGCTCCGCAGGAGCGCCAGGTTTTCGCTGTTCAATTATAGTCTGACAACCCAAAATTTGTGAATTCTGACTTGCTCTTTTTAGCTT
>CAYWHT010000583.1:0-3127 GCA_964458135.1 uncultured Saprospiraceae bacterium
GCAATGAAAGTGGGCTTGGCTGGAACGACGGGAATGTTGTCAAATTCGCCTTCGAATTTTCGGGCGCCGACCGGTGGACGTTCCGGGGCGCTTACTCCTACGCAAAAGAGCCCTTCCCCGATTCGGAACCCGCAACTAGCGGTATTCGGCAGGCTAGCATCGAAAACCGGCTGGCTTTAGGGTTCAGCCGCCCCATCCGGCGGTTCGGTTATACCCTGAATTTCGCCATCCAACTGGCTTTTGATAGGTGGAGCGCCGCTCCTGATGCAACGCCTCCCGGGCGGGAGAATATGCGGCGGCTGGGTTTTGAAGTGGGGTTTAGTTTTTGATTTTGGATTTTGCCCGTCCTCTTTCGTCGGACAGGCAAAATTAACAATTCCACTAAGCTATAGCCTGATTCTTCGCCCGCTTCCGCTCATGCTCCTTGAGCAGCGTCTTCCGCAGGCGCAGCGATTTGGGGGTTACCTCCACGTATTCATCCTTCTGGATGTACTCCAGGGCCTCCTCCAGGGTGAAGCGGCGCGGCGGCACCAGCTTGGTCTTATCGTCGGCGCCGGCGGAGCGCATATTGGTGAGTTTTTTGGTTTTGGTGACGTTGACGACCAGGTCGCCGGGGCGGCTATTTTCGCCGATAACCTGCCCCTCGTAAATGTCTTCGTTGGCGCCGACGAAGAAGTAACCCCTTTCTTGCAAATTGAAAATGCTGTAGGGGATGGACTTGCCCGTCTCCATGGCGATGAGGGAGCCGTTATTGCGGCCGGGAATATCTCCTTTGTGGGGCTGGAATGCTTTGAAGCGGTGCGTCATGATGGCTTCGCCCGCGGTGGCGGTGAGCATCTGGCTACGCAGGCCGATGATGCCGCGGGAAGGAATTTCAAAGCGAAGCAGCATGCGGTCGCCTTTGGGTTCCATGCTCAGCATGACGCCCTTGCGCTGGGTGACCATTTCGATGGCCTTGCCCGAGACGTCTTCCGGCAGGTCGATGCGCAATTCCTCGATGGGTTCGTGTTGTTGCCCGTCGATTTCCTTGATGATCACTTGGGGTTGGCCGATTTGCAGCTCGTAGCCTTCGCGGCGCATGGTTTCCACGAGCACCGACAGGTGCAACACCCCGCGACCGTAAACGCGGAAGGAATCGGCGGATCCGGTTTCTTCTACTTTCAGGGCGAGGTTTTTTTCGAGCTCGCGCTCCAGGCGCTCCTTGAGATGGCGGGAAGTGACAAACTTGCCTTCCTGGCCGAAGAAGGGCGAATCGTTGACGGTGAAGACCATGCTCATGGTCGGTTCTTCGATGGCGATGGTGGGCAGGGCCTCCGGTGCTTCCGGATCGGCGATGGTGTCGCCGATCTCGAAACCTTCCACTCCGACGAGGGCGCAAATATCGCCGGCCTGCACTTCATCGGCTTCGGTGCGTCCGAAGCCTTCGAACACGAACAAGCCTCTCAATTTCTGCTTTTGCACCCGGCCGTCCTTCTTGACCAGCGCGATTTGCTGGTTGTTGCGCAGCGTGCCCCGGTTGAGGCGGCCGATGGCGATACGGCCTACGTAGTTGGAGTAATCCAGAGAGGTCACCAGCATCTGCGTACTGCCTTCCGATACGCGGGGCGCTGGGATGTGTTCGACGATGGCGTCGAGCAGAGGGGTAATCTCCCCGTTAGGCTCCCGCCAATCGGCGCCCATCCAGCCGAACTTGGCTGAGCCAAACAGCGTAGGGAAATCGAGCTGATCGTCAGTAGCTTCGAGGTTGAACATCAATTCGAAGACCTGCTCCTGCACCTCGTCGGGCGTGCAGTTCTCCTTATCCACCTTGTTGACGACCACAATGGGTTTCAAGCCCAACTCAACAGCCTTTTGCAGTACAAAGCGCGTTTGCGGCATGGGGCCTTCGAAGGCGTCGACCAGCAGCAATACCCCATCGGCCATGTTTAATACGCGCTCTACTTCCCCGCCGAAGTCGCTGTGCCCGGGGGTGTCGATGATGTTGATCTTGTAGTCTTTATACCGGATGGATACGTTCTTGGAAAGAATGGTGATCCCCCGTTCCCGCTCCAGGTCGTTATTATCCAAAATCAACTCTCCGGGGGTTTCGTGTTCCTGAAAAAGGCGACCGGCCAGCAGCATCTTGTCCACCAGCGTCGTCTTGCCGTGATCGACGTGGGCGATAATGGCAATATTACGAATCTCTTGCATACTTACTATTTCGGGCGCCGCAGCGCCCAAGATTTAAAAGAAGGTGCAAAAATAGGTGATTTTCAGGTAGGTTGCACCTTTAAAAGAAAAATTAAAGTGTTGTTTACACGCGCGCGTCATCCTTCACCCGTTTTTGGATGGGCTGGCGCTTCGTTTAGAGCATGCTTGGAGGTCGGATTTGAAAGCGAAAAGCGTCCATTTTTTGATGATGCAAGGCGTCTTTTTGAAGGGACGTCTGGAAGGGGCGGCCGAAAAAAGTAACGAAGCATCGCCAAAAAAGTGACCTTTGCAGCTCAAAGCTTGGCCTCCAAACATGCTTTTAGAGGGTTGGTAAAATACGGCGTCGAAACCGCTTCGGTTTTCCTAACCCCATTCAATCCCCGTATACAAACCAAACGGCCCCTACAAATCACTTGAAGGAGCCGTTTAGCCGGATGCATTAGCTGTTAAAAATATTCACTACCGGAGTTGGAAACCCTGGATATATTGCTTATTCGTTTGCCGGTTGCTGATGAAGTCTACATCGAGCGTGCATTTTTCGTATTGCATAGCGTAAGTCTCTTTGACGTGGCTGCCGTCGAGGGCCGAATTTTCCACTTTCGAAAGCCCCAAGAAATTGCCAACATCTTCCCGTAATCCGATCATCAGGTTCCGGATCAAGTGCAAATCGTTCTTTTCTTCTTCACCGTTCATCAGCCCGACCGTAAGGGCAAGCTTAATTTTTCGCGCATCCATCGTTAATTCTGATTTTAAGGTTTTCTTGTTTAACCTTTTGCTATTTAACTTAGACAGAAAGGTTATTGTTGTCCACTATCAAATTAAATTCCTGTTAAAAAGAATCACAAATGTCGCTTATCGGCCTTGACGCTTTTAAGGGACTTTACCCGGATTATGCATGAATTGATCTATTACGCGGCGCCATTCCTGGCCGTCCTCG
>CAYWHT010000584.1:0-3120 GCA_964458135.1 uncultured Saprospiraceae bacterium
TTCGCCAAAAGACACTGCCAAAGCGCAAAGTTACTTATTGCACAGTGTACTAGATCGGAGTTGCAGCGTATTCGTTTGTACAAAATCGAAAACTCGTAAACCATTCCACCTTCATTTTGTGTTTATGAGTTATATTTTGTAAGCCTACCTAAATCCCAAAATCATGTTTGGATGGCGAAAATTTTACGCGCTAGTACTCTTTTTCTTGCCTTTTAGCTTCCACTTGCTGAACGCCCAGGCATTCGACCTTTCCGATTTTCGGCTGACCGGCGACGCCAAAGTCATTGACGATCGCTGCATTCGATTGACGGAAGCAGTAGATTGGCAATCGGGCTCACTTTGGTACATTCAGCCGATTGACTTGTCGAAGCCACTAGTCATGCAGCTGGATTTATTCCTGGGGTGCCAGGATGACGCCGGCGCCGACGGGCTGGTGTTCGTCTTTCAACCGTCACCCGAGCGTTTGGGTTACGCTGGAGAAGGGATGGGTTTTGCCGGAGTTGTACCCTCTCTGGGCATTGAAATCGACACCTGGGAAAATGAACACCTGGGCGACCCCGCCGAAGACCACGTCGCCATCCTCGCCAACGGCCGCGTCGGTCATTACAGTAACCTGGTGGGGCCCAATCGCATCGCCAATATCGAAGACTGCGCCGAGCACGCGGTAACCATCCAATGGGATCCGGCAAGCAATAACCTTTCCCTGGGCATCGACGGCAAAGTGGTAGCCTCTTACACCGCCGACATCATCAATGAGATTTTTCGTGGCAAGAGCACCGTTTACTGGGGGGTAACCGCCGCGACCGGGCAGTGGAACAACCGGCACGAGCTCTGTATTGACAAGCTTTCCCTGCTCAACGAATTGGACGGGATGGATTTCGAGCCCCAGTTG
The DNA here is from genome assembly GCA_964458135.1 of uncultured Saprospiraceae bacterium. Classification (GTDB taxonomy): domain Bacteria; phylum Bacteroidota; class Bacteroidia; order Chitinophagales; family Saprospiraceae; genus CAYWHT01. Next base: position 893 of record CAYWHT010000584.1, read on the forward strand.
CGCAAGCAATTGCTTAAGGGAGAAATCGTTGCACTGGAAGAGTTGCAGTATGCCTCCGGCAGCAGCGATCTTCTGGAAGACTCTTTTTCCGAGCTCGACCGCTTGGTGCGCCTCATGGGTCAGCATCCCGATCTCGCGCTCGAAATTTTTGGCCATACCGATAATGTCGGCAACGCCGGCGCTAACCAGCGCCTGTCAGAAGACCGGGCCGAAAGCGTCGCCCAATACCTCATCAGTCAGGGCATTGAGGCCGATCGCGTCTATCACCGCGGCTTCGGTGAAAAATACCCGCTGGCCAGCAACAACAGCCCGGCGGGCCGAAGTAAAAACCGGCGGGTGGAAATTCATCTTTTTGTGCCTGTGCCTTAGTTGTTAGCGCCTGGCGGCCGAGGAACGAGGACGGGCACTATACCGTATACAACAAATCGTAATACTCCTCCAGCATTCGCTTGACATCAAACTGCTCGCGGGTGCTGCGGATGCTGTTGCGCATCATTTCCAACCATTTCTCGTGGTTGTCGTAGTAGGTGGGAACGACTTCTTCCAGCAGCACTTTGTAGAGGGCGGCGCCGTCGTGTTTATCCTGCTCGGCCACGTCGTCACTTTCGAAAGCGTCGCCGAATTGCCATCCGTTGACGCCGTGTTCGCAAGCTTCGGGCCACCATCCGTCGAGGATGCTGAAATTGAGTACGCCGTTCATGGCGGCCTTCATGCCGGAGGTGCCACTAGCCTCCTTGGGGCGGCGCGGGTTATTGAGCCAGAGGTCGGAGCCGCGGGTGATGGCTGAGCCGATATCGATGCCGTAGTTTTCCAGTAAGACGACGGAGTTGGGGTACTTTTGGGTCATCTCGACGAGGCGCGCCACGATGCCCTTGCCATTGTCGTCCAGTGGGTGAGCTTTGCCGGAAAAGACGATTTGTACGCGTCCGTCTTTGAGCAGGGGCTCAATGAGCTCGGGTTGGCTGAAAATCAAGTCAGCGCGCTTGTAGGGGACGGCGCGGCGGGCAAAGCCAATCAATAGTTTATTGGGGTCGAGTTTGGCGTGGGTGCGCTCTTTGACCATTTGGATCAAGGCTTTCTTATTGTCCTGGTGGGGGGTCCAAAGATCTCCCTTGTCGTTTTCGGCGGCCTTAAGCATTCGGGCGTCTACCCAGGTGGGGATGTGGATGCCGTTGGTGATGGCGACGATGTCGGAGCGGCTGCCGATGTGTTTCCACATTTGGTTGGCGGTCTTTCCGTGCAGCTGGGCGACGGCGTTGGACTTTTTCGACATCCGCAGCGCGCCAACCGTCATATTGAAGGGGTCGCCGCCTAAACGCCGCAATTCGGAGGGCATGAGCCCCAGATCGGCGCCCATGTATAGGAGCCGGTCGATAGGATGCGACTCGTTGCCCTGAAGGACGGGGGTGTGGGTGGTGAAGACAATTTCTTTCTTACTCGCTTCCCAGGCTTCTTCGAAGGTCAGCCCGTCTTCCATCTTTTCCCGGATTAGCTCGAAACCCGCAAAGAGTGCGTGCCCTTCGTTGAAATGGTAGAGATCGACATCGATGCCGAGGTTGCGCAGGGCGCGTACGCCGCCTACGCCCAAAACCATCTCCTGGGCAATACGCTCCTCACCGAACCACCCGTACAGTTGGCCGGTAATCCAAGGGTCGGGACATCCCGGTACGTCCGTATCGAGCAAATAGAGGGTGGCGTTGCCGAATTTTTCGAGTTTCCAGACCTTACAACTCACATCACGGCCGCGAATTTCCACCTGCACCTGAATACCCGTATCTTCGAGGAAGTCGTAATCGTAATTGTAGTAGCTGTCGTAGGGCTTACCTTCCTTACCGACGTACTGGTCGGTATATCCTTGTTTCCATTTGATGCCGATGCCAATAATGGGGTAATCGTGATCTCTGGCGCCTTTCAGATAATCGCCGGCCAGGATGCCGAGGCCGCCGGCGTAGGTTTTTAAACTGTGGTCTAAGCCGTATTCCATACAGAAATAGGCAATACGAGGTAATGTTTGATCAGCCATAAAAATTTTTGGGTTTGATGACTTGCTAAGCGATGAGCAATTAATAACTGTCGGTTTTCTAGGAGCGCTTTTTCCTTTATCCGGCGTTAAAGAACCGCCGCCCTTAGCGCTGCTAAGGGCGAACCCATTGCGGGTTTAGTAGTTGGCCTACAAATTGCAATTTTTTGATTATACTGCGTTGCGAAAATCCTCATTTAGCTTACTC
>CAYWHT010000585.1:0-3110 GCA_964458135.1 uncultured Saprospiraceae bacterium
GCCCGAGCCGGGCGGGCCCGCTTTGGGGCTGGTCAATCCGTAGATCAACCGACGCCCCACCCCATTGCCCCTTGCCTCCTTTATCGTTATCCGGAAAAGGAAGCAAGGGGCTTTTTCTTTTCATTTTTTTTCAACAGCCAGACCAACAGCTTAGGAACAAGAAACTTTTATTTTGACGTAAAATGTTCGCGTTTCCTTTAAATATCTGACCGATTATTTTGTTATCTTGAAAATACGGGCGCAGATTTTTAGCCCAATTGAGCGTGATCATCTATTTCGTGCATCACCTTATTCAGATTTTGGGTATACTTGTGCATAATAATCACTTTACAATTAATTAACAAAAAACGGGCTTCTCCACATTTTAACGCAGTCTTTTCCACAATTGTGGAAAACCCAAAGGAAAAACAACACTGGCATTTGTAAGACTTATCCGATAGCTTTGTACTCCCCGCAATGAATTGAAACGATCTTCATATACGAAAAATTAGCATACTATGGCGGAAACGGATAGAAAAGAGCATAAGTCGGGCATTTTAAAGGGCAACAAGCCACGTGGAGGAGACCTTTCCAATTACGTATTCGGCAAAGTGCAGCCGCAAGCCCGGGATTTGGAAGAAGCGGTGTTGGGCGCCCTCATGCTCGATAAGAATGCTTTGGCCATCGTGCTGGATATCCTGCGGGCGGAGAGTTTTTACTACGACGGGCACCAACTGATTTACAAGGCCATGCTGCGATTGTTTGAGCATTCACAGCCGGTTGACATGCTTACGGTTATGGAGGAACTCAAAAAAACGAGTGACCTGGATGCCGTCGGTGGTCCCCCCTACCTGGCCGAATTGACCAACCGCGTGGCTTCGGCGGCCAACACCGAATACCACGCCCGCATCATCGCCCAGAAGTTTATCCAGCGGGAGCTCATCCGGGTGTCCACCGAAATTATCCGCAACGCCTACGAAGATACGACCGATGTTTTCGACCTGCTCGACGAGGCCGAACAGGGGCTTTTCTCCATTGCCCAACAAAATATGAGCCGGGGGGTCGAGTCGATGAGTTCGCTGGCCAGCAAAGCGCTCAAGCAGCTGGAAGAGCTCAAAAACAAAGAAGACGGCCTGACGGGCATTCCTTCCGGCTTTTCGGCACTCGATCGCATTACTTCCGGCTGGCAACCTTCCGACCTCGTCATCCTCGCCGCCCGCCCGGGTATGGGTAAGACGAGCTTTGTCCTTTCGCTGGCCCGCAATGCCGCCACCGAATTCGAAAAGCCCGTGGCGGTCTTCTCTCTCGAAATGTCGAGCCTGCAGCTCGCCCAACGCCTCATCTCCATGGAAGCCGAAATTTCGGGCAACAAAATGCGCAACGGCCAACTGGAAGAATACGAATGGCAACAGCTACACAGCGCCATCGAACGCATCGGCGAAGCCCCCATCCATATCGACGATACGCCGGGGATCAACATCTTCGAACTGCGCGCCAAAGCCCGGCGCCTGAAGATGCAACACGACATCCAACTCATCATCATCGACTACCTGCAACTCATGAGCGGCGGCGCCGACAACCAACGCGGCAACCGCGAACAGGAAATCAGCTCCATCTCCCGCGCCCTGAAAGGCCTGGCCAAAGAACTCGAAGTACCCGTCATCGCACTTTCGCAGCTCAGCCGGGCCGTAGAAGTGCGCGGCGGCAGCAAACGCCCACAGCTCTCCGACCTGCGGGAAAGCGGCGCCATCGAACAAGACGCCGATATCGTCTCCTTCATCTACCGGCCCGAATACTACCAAATTATGGAAGACGAAGAAGGCCAATCACTCAAAGGCGTCGCCGAAATTATCATCGCCAAACACCGGAACGGCGCGCTCGATACCGTCAAGCTCCGCTTTACCGATAAATTCGCCCGCTTCTCCGATCTCGACGAACCCGATTTCGAAGCTATGCCGGAAAATACCCTGGAAACTCCCTACTCCAACGTGATTACCCGCCCCACCAGAATTAATAATGATGATGATGATATTACGTTCTAGAACAAGAGTATGTTTAAATTTCCATGACCGAGCGAAAGTGAGCAAATTTTGTTCTGAACCAGGCAAAAAATGCAGGCATACCTGGAAAGTGCGTCGAGGCTTTTTAACGAATTGCACAACAAAATTTGCCGCTTGCAGCCGATTGATGGAATTTTAAACATCTTCTAAGTAATTGATCGTTTTCGGGAGATGAAAGGAAGCAAGGGGTGTTCCAGCCCCAAAGCAGGCCCGCCGTGGGCTGCTTCGTAAGAAAATTAGAATGAACGATAACCGCATTCCAACTCGCGATTCAAATTACTCATTTTACCCGGCCGACCCAGGAGGACGGGTTTACCCACTACTCACCACCAACTACCAAAACATGGCAGAACGCAAAAAACATAAATCCAAAGGCAATAAAAAGCGCCCCGTTAAGCCCGATATCCCCGATCGTTCCAGGACGGAAGAGAACATGCGCCTCAACAAGTTTATCGCGCACAGCGGGATCTGCTCACGCCGGCAGGCGGCCGAATACGTCAAGAAGGGGAAGGTGCAAGTGAACGGAGCGGTGCTGACCGATCCTTCCTACCAGGTGCAACCCGATGACGAGGTGCGGTACGAGGGCGAAGTCGTTCGCCCCGAACGGCGCAAAGTGTATTTTTTGATGAACAAGCCCAAAGACGTCATTACCACCGTCAAGGATGAGCGGGGCCGCAAAACCGTGATGGAGCTGCTCAAACGCAACGTCAAGGAGCGGGTATTTCCCGTGGGCCGCCTCGACCGCAATTCCACCGGACTGTTGCTTCTTACTAATGACGGCGACTTGGCCAAGAAACTCACTCACCCCAGCCATAAGGTGAAAAAGATCTACCACGTCATGCTCGACAAACCCCTCGCCAAGGCCGACCTGGACCGCATTCTGGCGGGCGACGTTCAACTGGAAGACGGCCCCGTCCAATTCGACGGGGTAGAGTACGTGCAAGGGCAACGCGCCGAAGTCGGCATCGAGCTGCACACTGGCCGCAACCGCATCATCCGCCGCACCTTCGAGAAGCTCGGCTACGTAATCTAAAAACTGGACCGCGTATTGTTCGGCGGTCTCTACAAGAC
>CAYWHT010000586.1:0-3109 GCA_964458135.1 uncultured Saprospiraceae bacterium
ACTTCAACAAAATCAAAATAATCCCCCCCAACCCCAAAGCGCGGTTGGTAAACGCCGGCCAGTTCGTAGGCCTCCTTTTTAGGGAATGCTTTTGGGATCAGGAGTTGCTGAATTTCACTGCCGAGCTCGATTTCCTGCTTGAGCCTTTCCTGTTCGAGCTGGCGGCGAAACAGCCGTTTATTTTCAATTGCTACCGCAATAACGTTGGTGATGGTCGTGATGAACTGCACCTTACTGTACATGTCCTCATTTTCTCCAAACCCACCGATGAAGACGTAAGCGATGGGTTGATCTTTGTGGCTGACGGGGATGACGAGGTCGAATTCGCTGAGCAACGGATGGTCTTCTTCCGAGATATTCCGCAGGCGGGTAAATTGGGGCAGGGCATCGCCGATATTGGCCCGCAGCAGCTCGTCGGAAACGCCAATAGAGGTGGCGCACTTCCATTCTCCTTCCACCTGCCGGATGTAAAGCGCCATTTTATTGACGCCCATTTCCCAACTGAGAAAGGAGCGGTACATTTCGTAAAGCCCTTCGGCCGAGACGTTGTTATTGATGGCCTGGGTAATATTTAACAAGCGATTGATCTGGAGTTGCTTCAGGTTTAGTTCCCTTTCCAACGCCTCGATGCTCGACCATTCTTTATTGAGATTAGAAAAACCCGCCATTGTTTGTACCTGCTGTTATAGTGCGTCAAGTCAGACTTTGCATTCGACTCCGCAGTCCGAACTTTTTTTCCACAAAAACCATTGGCGCTCTTTCCACACTACCGGCTTTTCCCTTCTGGCAGGCCAAATGGTCGTAAAAAATAGGCCATTTGCTCTAATAAAAGTAAAAAAATCCGGTATTTGGATCAGACTGCGCCAAAACATTAGTAAACTATTAACATGAAAGTGCTTTTGGTGGAACCTTTTTTTGCCGGTAGTCACCGGCAGTGGGCCGAGGGTTTGCAGCGGCACAGTAGGCATTGCATTCAGTTGCACACCCTTCCGGGGCGGCATTGGAAGTGGCGCATGTTTGGCGGGGCGGTAGCTTTGGCGGAGGCCGCGCAGAGCGACGCCTTTGCGCCCGATCTGTTGTTGGCTACCGACATGCTGGATGTTTCCACTTACCTGGCCCTTAGCCGGAATCGCCATCTCGATTTGCCCGTGGCGCTTTATTTTCACGAAAACCAGATCACCTACCCCTGGTCTTCGCAGGATCAGCCGGGTTATTCCGAGCCCAACCGCCAATACGGTTTTATCAATTACACCAGTGCGCTGGTGGCTGACCGGCTGTTTTTCAATTCCCATTACCACCGGTCGGCTTTTCTGACGGGCTTACGCGATTTTTTAAAAGGCTTTCCGGATCGCCGCGGATTGTGGCGGCTCGAAAACCTGGAGCGGAAGAGTACCGTATTGCCACTGGGGCTCGATCTAAAATCATTGGAGGTAACCGTTGAGGAGGCCGAACAGCCGCGGGAAGCCGTCGTTCTTTGGAATCACCGCTGGGAGTACGATAAAGATCCCGACACTTTTTTCAATTTGCTGATCCGGTTGCAGCGGGAAGGCTACCCCTTCCGGCTGATTGTTTTGGGAGAAGCTTACGGACGCACCCCACCCATCTTTTCCCGGGCGCGGGAAGTATTGCGCGATCGCATCCTGCATTTCGGTTACGTGGCCAACCGGTTGGAATATGCCCGCCGGCTGCAAATGGCGGATCTCTTGCCCGTTACCAGCCGGCAGGATTTTTTTGGCGCCAGCGCCGTGGAGGCGATCTACTGCGGTTGTTACCCTTTACTGCCCAACCGGCTGGCTTTTCCCGAGCACTTGCCGCCGGAAGAGCGCCGCAAGCATATCTACACAGATGAAGAAGATCTCTACCACCGGCTCCGATCAGCGATCTCCCGCATAACCGAACTGCGGGCGGCAAGCGCCAAATACCGGAATTTTGTTTCCAGCTACGATTGGCGTATTTTGGTTAGGCGGTACGATGATGCCTTATCGGCTATGCTCGAGTAGCCATTCTCCCCGCATACGAGGAATACCGGTCAATATTTTGCGCCATTCGGCCGTTGAATAATAAATACGCCTCTTTTCGGATGAGCCCAATTCTAATTGCCCTTGCTATACTTCCCGGCCTGGCCATCTCCTATTATATCTACCGGCTGGATAAGCACGAAAGAGAATCGGGCTGGCATCTTCTCATGTGTTTCCTACTCGGCATGCTCATCACCTTTCCGGCGATCAAACTCCAAACCTGGACGCATGGCCTGGGCTTTGAAGAGCCTTCCGATCTCAAGCTGACGTTATTTACCTCTTTCGTGACGATTTCCCTGAGTGAGGAATTGGTCAAGTACCTGGCGCTGCTCATCTTTCCCTTTCGCCAGGCATTTTTCAACGAGCCCATGGACGGCATCATCTACTCGGTAATGATCGCCATGGGTTTCGCCACCCTGGAAAATATGCTTTACGCCGAGCGCTACGGCTTCGAGACCACTCTATTGCGGGCGTTTACGGCCGTTCCCGCGCACGCCGTATTCGGCATCATCATGGGGTACTTTTTCGGGCTCGCCAAGTTCAAGCCCGGAAAACGCACCGCCTTACTCGCCAAAGGATTGATCGTTCCGGTGCTCATTCACGGCACCTACGATTTTTTCATCATGCAACAGGCTTACGATTGGCTCATTTTGCTGGCCGCCGTAACACTAGCCATCAGCATTCACTTTTCCTGGCGATTGATCCGTATCCATCAGGATAATTCGCCTTTTAAATAGGTTGATTCGTGGCGCTTCCAAAAGACGATCGGTTAGAAACGAAATTTTTTTCGCCCGCTATCGCTTAATGGCCAATCAATTGCCAACAAAGTTCCAGCCATGATTTTTACTGGTGCTCTCCACTTTTCAAAGGATGACCTTGCCCGGATGATGCATGAATTCGTCTACTGCGAAGCCAAACTGCCCCCCGTGAAATGAAGCGAAGCTTTACCTGCGGTATTTCACAGGGACCACCTTTCACCATGAACCCATTGCGGGTTTAGTAGTTGGCCTCCAAATTGCAATTTTTTGATTATACGGCGTTGCGAAAATCCTCATTTATAGTCTGACAACTCAGGATTTGTGAAAATATGA
>CAYWHT010000587.1:0-3102 GCA_964458135.1 uncultured Saprospiraceae bacterium
ATCACCCCCTGGTACGAAGTTTCTCCGAGCTATTTCAAAAAGCACGAGCAGAACCTCGGTATGGAACTGGCCGTCAAGGAGGATGGGGTAGTGGACAAAAATGTGGCTCCGGCCGGATACAACCAATACGTCGGCAACGAAAAATACGGTCGCTGGGAACAGCGAAACGGCGGCAGCTTTTGGGAGTTTTACGGCAAGTACGCGTTGTTGAGTTCCATTTTTAATATGGGGGCCATGCCGGCCCGCTATTCCTATTACGATACCTGGAACGATTCCTACCGGGGGCGCCGTCCGTACTACGGGCCTAACGATTACTACGGCACTAGAAGCTACTCCAGGACGGCGGCCGGGCAAAGTTCTACCTGGGGGCGACAACCCAGTTCCTTTAAGCAACGGGTGCGGCAGCAAGTACGGCAATCCAGCTCGCGGCGTACTTCCCGCAGCTCCAACCGGTATTCGCGGAGTAGAAGCCGTTCGCGTAGCGGGGGATTTGGCAAGTAGGGCCGGTTTAGCAGGTTATTATACTACATTTTATAATTGATTTTATGGAAGAGATCGTCGGTAACCCCACCTTGGGGTTGGTTTTAGATACCCTTATTTACATCGCCTGCGGGTTTGTCCTTTTTCTGGTTGGCAAATTCGCTTTCGACTGGTCGCACCGCCCCATCAGCGTGCGCGACGAGCTCGTCAAGAAAGACAACCTGGCCTTTGCGCTGACCAACATCGGCTACTATATCGGTCTGCTATTGGGCATTGGCAGCGTCATCCTCGGGCCCACCTACGGCATTTTGATGGATGTGATCGACATCCTGGCCTACGGGCTGCTGGCGATCGTGCTCCTCAATCTTTCCGCCCTGGTCAACGACCGGTTGATCCTGCGGAATTTTAGTATCCGCAAAGAAATCGTCACCGACCAAAATGCCGGCACCGGGGCCATACAGGCGGCGGTCTACATCGCTTCCGGACTCATTATCTTCGGCGCGCTCTACGGCGAAGGGGTTAATTTCTTCCCCGATATGGCCGGTGGGTTTCTGATTTCCGGCTTTATTACCGCCATCGTCTTCTGGATGGTGGGCCAGGTGGGGCTGCTGATCACGGGCATCGTCTACAATGCCATCCTGCCACACAATGTGCACGAATACATCGAACGGGATAACGTGGCCGTGGGCATCGGCTTTGCCGGGGCGCTCATCGCCATCGCCATTTTGATCAGCCACGGCACGAGCGGCGATTTCTACAGCTGGGAGGAACACTTCTCCAAGGTAGGATTGGAAGTGGTCATTGGCCTGGTGCTCCTGCCGGTCATTCGCTTTTTGACGGATAAGATTTTGCTGCCGGGAGAAAAGATCACGGATGAGATTTTTAATCAGGAAAAACCCAACCTGGGGGCTTCGATGGTGGAGGCCTTTGCGTATGCGGGGGGAGCGGTTTTAATTACGTGGTGTTTGTGAATATAGGGATAGAGTAAAAAGTAGAGCGCACCACAAATTGAGTTTTAGAGCGGAGGAACGCACAAGATGAAGGGAAAAGCCTATATTTTAAAAATAGCCCTTTTTGCTACGGGATTGTCCGGCATCGTTTCGGAATATATCCTGGCCACCCTGGCTACCTATTTTTTGGGGGATTCGGTGATCCAGTGGACGCTCATCATCTCCCTGATGCTTTTCTTTATGGGCTTGGGCAGCCGGCTGACGCAGTACATCTCGAAGAACATTTTTACGGTCTTCGTCCTCATCGAATTTGCGCTTTCGCTCATCGTTTCGTTCTCCGCTTTGCTGACGTATACGCTTTCGGGCTATAGCAACTATACCGGCGTGTTGATTTACGGGCTCGCCACGATTACCGGGGCGCTGATTGGAATGGAATTGCCGCTGGCGGTGCGCTTGAACGAGCGTTTTGAGGAATTGCGATTTAACGTGTCCAGCATTCTGGAAAAGGATTATTACGGCAGTCTGCTGGGCGGCGTCTTTTTCGCCTTTGTGGGCTTGCCTTATTTGGGCCTGAGTTATACGCCTTTTGTACTGGGTGCGATTAACCTAGGTGTTGCTATTGCACTGTTGAACTTTTTTCCGACTATTCCGGGAAAGGTGCGGCGACGGGCCTTGAACCTCGGCGCGCTGGCCATCGTAGCCGTCATCGGATTGGGTGTCGTCAATGCTAAGGAGATCATCCTCTACGGGGAGCAAAAGAAGTACATCGATCAGGTGGTTTATTCGGAGCAGTCGCGTTACCAAAAAATCGTCCTCACCCGCTGGAAGGACGACCACTGGCTGTACCTCGACGGCAACCTGCAGTTTTCTTCTTACGATGAGCCGCTCTACCACGAGGTGCTGGTCCATCCGGCCATGCAACTCCACGAGCAACCGACGGATGTGCTCATCCTGGGCGGGGGCGACGGCTGCGCCGCGCGGGAGCTATTGAAATACCCAAACCCTCCGAACGTCACCATCGTCGATCTGGATCCGGCCATCACCCGCCTGGCGCGCGAGCACGAGATCCTGCGGGCAATCAACGAGGATGCTTTGCATCACGAAAAAGTAGCGGTCATCAACCGCGATGCGCTTCAATTCATGGAGCAGGTAAAGCAGTATTATGACCTGATTATCATTGACTTACCCGATCCACGCAACGTAGAATTGTCGCGTTTGTATTCCTATGAGTTCTACCAACTGTGCAAGCGTCAACTGCGCCCGAACGGCATTTTAATCACCCAGGCCGGCAGCCCGTACTTCGCCAGCAGGAGCTTTAAATGCATCCGCAAAACGATGAAGGCCGCCGGTTTCTCGGTATTGCCGATGCACAACCAGGTCATTACGATGGGGGAGTGGGGGTGGGTGCTCGGCGCCAAAGCTGAGGTCAGCCCAGACCAAATGATCGCCAAACTGGAACGCCTGGATCTGCAGGGTGTCGAAACGCAATGGCTCAACCGCGAGGCGGTGGGCTTGATCACCTCCTTCGGCAAAGATTACTTTGACGAGCAGCAGGACTCGGTGCGGGTCAACCGGATTCACAACCCGGTGGTGCATAAATACTTTTTGCGGGGGGAGTGGAGCGTTTATTAGGGAATATGGGAAGGGGAGAAGTGGAGGAGTTGAGGAGGGG
>CAYWHT010000588.1:0-3101 GCA_964458135.1 uncultured Saprospiraceae bacterium
GACCAAGCCTGGCAACCATTTGCGCCGCTTACTACGAAAAACTCATGCATCATCCGGGCTAAAGTGGAGCTTGGCGTAGTAGTCCAGGCTGTCGCGCAGATTGGGTGTTGGGGTTTGGATATGGGTGGTCATAGGCTGAAAGAAAGATTAGTACTATTTCAAAATCCTTAGTTTAATACCCCTCTAAACACGTTCATCAGGTCAGTAGCTACCGACCGACGCCCCCCGGCGTGGCGCTCACTTGGCCCAAAAAGATGAAGGTCTTTATTTTTGAATGCTGCGGGAAAAAGACGGGTACCGCCTACAGACCCGCATTGATCAAAAACGTCGCCGCAAAAGCCACAATGGCGTACAATTCCGGAAATACCGCCAGTACCAGGGTACGCCCGAATAAATCGTAGCCCGAGCCGATCCCCGCAATACCGTTGGCGCAGATCTGCCCCTGCCGGAAGGCGGAGATCAAAGACACCAATCCCAGGGCAAAACCCGCCGCCAGAATGGCCATGCCCTGCAATACCGTCATTTCGCTATTGATGACGCCCGAAGTGTTGACGAGGAAAAAGCCAGCAAAGCCGTACAACCCTTGTGTTCCGGGCAGGGCGCTCAGCAGCATGTAACTACCGAAAGCTTCATCGTTCTTTTTCAGGGCGCCGATGGTGGCGTTACCGCCGATGGAAACCCCGACGGCGCTACCCACGCCGGCAAGTCCGATCATCAATCCCAGTCCGATATAAGCCAAAATGATTCCTGTGCTCATAAGTTGTATTGTTTACGCTTTGTTTTCGTTGGTCGATTCCGGATTCACCGAGAAGGGGCGGTACGCTTTGCCCCCGCCCTCGAAACCGGCATTTTTATAAAATTCCACAAAAGTCAGGCGCATGGGGTGCACGAAGGCGCCCAGCGAGGCGATCAGCAGGTTGAGCCCGTGACCGATCAGGAGGAAAATCACAAACAGCACCGGTCCGAAAAAGCCGAGCCCTCCCTTGATCTGCAGGGCGATGTCGTTGATGACAAACCCCAGAATGGCGCTGGAAATGCCCAGGGCGAAGAGGCGGATGTAGCTGAGCAAATCGCCGAAGATGCCCGTAATGCCGTACAGCTCCCAGACGCCCTTGCCGATGCGGCCGAGGATGCCCGCCGAGGGGTCGTTAAACAGCAGGATCAGCCCTACCCCGCCCCAGGCGGTGTAAGTGGTTGCCGGCGCCGCAAGCTTCAACAGGCCGATATCGAGCAGGCTCAATAGCAAAATCATCCAGCCGATGCTGGCAATGCTGTGCATCCAGCCAAACTGCCGGGCTTTGTTGATCGCCCGCAGGAGCAAGCCGAAAAGGATCTGCACCAACCCCAGAATCAGCGCCAGGTTAAAGGTTTCGTTGCTGTCGAGCATGAAGGCGCGCAGCTCCCCCAGGTAGGCGAATCGGTCTTCCAACAGGTTGAGCCCGAAGACCGTCCCGGTCAGGATGCCGAACAGGATGGTCGCCCCGCCCAAAATCTGCACCAAAGACATAACCGGGCGCAAATTGCTTTTTGCCCGCCGCTTGTAGATCGTCGCCCCCAATAACACCACCAATCCGTAGCCGGCGTCGCCCAGGCAAAAGCCGAAGAACAGCATGAAGAAGGGGGCGAAGAAAGGCGTCAGGTCCAGCTCCCCGTAAGAGGGCAGGGCAAACAGCCGCGCGATAGGCTCAAAGAGCCGGCCGAAGCGGCTGTTCTCCAGCTTAATCGGGGGGGTATCCCCGGGGGTGGGGCGTTCGCTGAGGAAGGGAATATCGTGATCCGCGCAAAAGCGGGCGATGGCTTCTTCCTGGCGGGCGGGCGCAAACCCCTGCAACAACCGGATCTTGCCTTCGGCTTCCTCGCGCGTGCTTTCCACCACTTCGATCAGCTGCATTGAGCTTTCGGTTTGGTGCAACGCCGCCTCCAGGGCCGGCAGACCGTCGGCCGCCAGCTCGTCCATGTTCTTTTTGATTTCTTCCAATTCCCCGTACAATACGTCTCGCCGCTCGCGCATATCCTGCAGGCTGGAAGTGGGCGGGGGAATTTCTTCGGCATCGATTTCGGGAGTTTCTTCCCTGAGGTTGATGATGACGAAATAAACGTCCGGCGGCAGGGTGGCGATGACCTCCAGCGGGTAGTTCTCCCGCCAGGATTGGCGGAATTTTTTTTGCGGGCAAACGAATAAGCGCACCGCTAGTCCCGCCTCCCGCAAACGCTCGAGGGTCTCGATGGAAAAGTCGCCCCAGGGTTCGCGGAATTCGATCTCCTTTTCCAGGGCGTTGAGCTCAAAGCGCCGCTTTTCGTAGGCGTCGTTCAGGCGATCGTAGGCGCGTACGATCTCTCGTCCGCGCGCGGGATCACCATCGGCGGAATCATCGCGATCCACGTCGCGCTGCCGCAACCGGCGCAGGGTTTCCCGGATGTCTTTTTGCTTTTCCATCTCTTCCTGCAGCGCCTGCGAGTGATCTACCGACCGCTGCTGCACGTGCACCAGCCCCAGACGGCGCAAATCCTCCAGAAAATCGTGATAGTCTGAATGGTACACCAGAAAAGCAAACTTTTTCATCGGAACGATCATACCGCTTGGTCTTTTGCTTCTTGACGGTTTTTCATAATCTTCTGAGAGGCTTTGGCCAGGTTTTCCTCATCCTCCAAAAACCGCTTAATCTTCTTAATGGCTTCCTCGTAGCCCGGAATTTGCACCTTTTCGTAGAGGTTGACCTTTTGCGTGGTCTTTTTACGGGCGTGATCCAACAGTTCCATCTTGCGCAGCAGGAAACGCCGCCGGATGGCGATGCTCGCCCATTCGCGCACCAGCTCGATGCCCGCCGGAAACCAGGCCGGCCGGTTGAACAAACTGAATTCTTTCAAACTAAAATCCACCTGCTCCAGCACCGGAATGCTCACCCCCGCTATTTTTTGGGTGCGTTGGCGCACTTGCTCCACCGTCACCAACTCGGTATCAAACTCCTCCCAAAGATCGAACATCGCCCGGTGCTCCGCCATGCGGCGCTCCATCTCTTGTTTGGCCGCCTCCGCCTCCCGCCGTGCTTTTTTAACTTCCACCCGTAAGGCGGCCTCCTTATTTTTCAAAATCGGCAAAG
>CAYWHT010000589.1:0-3099 GCA_964458135.1 uncultured Saprospiraceae bacterium
GGAGCTCCAAGTCCATCCTTCCAATCGAATTGCTTAGTTCCCGAAGCACTGGCGCTTCCTAGAAGAAAACCTGTTTTGAAATTCCTTAGGCGCACCTTTGGGTGCAGCCGGTTGGTAGCCATAAGGTGCGTTAAGGGTGGCCGGGCGCTCCGTAGGAGCAGCCTTTCTTGGGGATGTGCGTGAAACCGGAAAGGTGCTCCCTCCGGCTGCCCCGCCTACTTAATGCTTCGGGCTGTTACAGGTTACGCAGCCCTACTACTTCCTCCACATCATCTTCAACCAAAAGAGCGGCTTCACCAACTTTTCCCGCAAATCAAAATCCGTGTACATTCCCGAGAGGTATTCGATCACCCTTTTGTTGCTGTTGATGATATTGGCGACGGCGTTGAGCAATACCGGGTAGGAGCAGATTTTCTGCATGCGGTAGCTGAGTTTCATTTCGGAGCCAAGGACGCGTTGTACGCGTTGATCGTAGGTGCGCAGGAATGGGGCGGAAAAATTGCCGGCGGCCAGGCAGGTTTCGGCTTGTTCGGCGGCGATGAAACCGCTGTAGAAAGCATTGCCGATGCCTTCCCCGGTGAGGGGATCGACCAGGTGGGCGGCGTCGCCGACCAGCATGTAATTATCGCCGGAAATGGGGCGTGTTTTGGAGCCCAGGGGCAAGCCGTAACCGACGACTTTGCCCAACTGCCGGGCCTTGCGGAAGCGGTGGGAGACGTTGGGATGATGGGCGATGATGTCTTCTAATTCCTTACGGAGATTGACCTTTCGCTTGCTGAGGATGTCGGTGCGCATGCCCACGCCGATGTTGGCGCGGCCGTTGGCGAGCGGGAAGATCCAGAAGTAGCCGGGTTTGAGCTTTTTGATGAAGTGCAGCTCGATAAAATCGCGATTCATTCCCTCCACGCCCTCATAGTAGGCGCGCACCGCTCCAGCGTAGTGGGCCGGATCTTTTTGCAGGCCGGCAACTTTGCGGCTGAAGGCCGAATAGGCGCCGTTGGCGATGACGAGCAATTTCGTTTCCACGCGGAAGGCGCCCTCTGCGTCGCCTACCCGCCAACCGGATTCGGTAGCCTCGAATTCAGTGACCTCGGTGTTATCGTGAAAATCGATATTATCCCGGCGCCGCACCTCTTCAATCAGAAAGTTATCGAAGTCGAGACGGGGAGAGACGTAGCCCGGCGCCCCCAGGGTAAAACCCGAGAGGTGGCTCTGAAAGGGCAAGTCCAGTTTTCTATCGTTGGGCGTGTAAAAGCGAATGCCCCAGATATCGAGCTGGGTGGGTTCGGCATCGAATCGCTCCAACATTTCCGGATCGAGGCGGTTGATGAGGGTAGTGACTTTACCGCTGATGGCGTCACCACATATTTTATCGCGCGGGAAGGTAGCCTTATCGACGAGTACGCAGGGAATGCCGAGGTAACTTAGACGCAGGGCAGTGGCGGCTCCACCGGGTCCGGCGCCGACCACGCAGACCTCCGTTTGCTTCATGGTCCTGGTTTTCAAACTTGGATTGGGATTGACAAGATAGTCAATTGCTCTCAAATATAGTGATCCGTTTGCTAAACATGACAGGGATGGGGGGATTATGACTTGGAGGTGGGATTGGAAATGGGTTTTTGTCTGTAATGGGATAGAATTTTTTGGGCCCGGCAGCTCTTTTGTCTGGACCGGGCCCTTCGCCGGCCGGGCGCCCACTACCGATAACAATTTGTAGTTTCCCAGTTTAAAAAACATCAACCCATGCTTACCGGAATACCCTTACTACTCGTCATCCTCCTTGCCGTGGTTTTTATTATTCTGGGCGTCACCCGTTTCGGCATCCATCCGTTTATGGTGTTGTTGCTCGCCAGTTTTGGGGTGGGTATGGCGGCGGGCATTCCACTGGGTGAGGTCGTGACGGCGATTACCGAAGGTTTTGGCGGCTTATTGGGGTATATCGGGTTGATTGTGGTGCTGGGGAGTATCATCGGTGTTTTCCTGGAGCGTTCGGGCGGGGCGATGCGGATTGCGGATTGGATGTTGCGGAAGCTGGGGCGCCAACGGCCCGCCCTGGCCCTTTCGGTGATCGGGGCGACGGTCAGCGTGCCGGTGTTTTGCGATTCGGGCTTTATTTTGCTTTCGGGGCTGAACCGTTCCCTGGCGCAACGCACCGGACAGCGGGAGGCGACGCTTTCCCTGGCGCTGGCGTCGGGGCTCTACACCACCCATACCCTGGTGCCCCCAACCCCGGGGCCGATCGCGGCGGCGGGCAATCTCGGCGCTTCGGATTACCTGGGCACCATCATTTTGATCGGTATTTTGCTTTCCATTCCCACCATGCTGGTGGCCTACTGGTGGGCTTACCGGCAGGGGGCGACCATCGAAAGCCGGCACGAGACCGAGCTGCCGGAAGCGGTGGTCGAGGAACAGCGGGCGCAGCCTTCCGTGTTTTGGTCACTCGCGCCCATTTTGCTGCCCATTGTATTGATCGCGGGAGCTTCCCTGATCAAGTTTGTGGATTGGGAAGGCCCGGGGGTTGGCGTATTCCTATTTTTGGGTGAGCCGCTGACCGCCTTATTGTTAGGCGTATTGCTTTGCCTGCCCCTGGCGCGCTACCGCGATGCCGGGAGCGCTCCACTGCGCGAATGGGTCGGCGACGGGCTGAAGCTGGCCGGTCCCATTCTGATCATTACGGGGGCGGGGGGCGCCTTCGGTAGTGTACTCAAGGCTACCCCTATTGCCGATACGGTGAGCCAGTGGGTGGGCGGCAGCGAAGCCTCGGGCGTGGTGGTGATCCTGTTGGCCTTCGGCATTTCGGCCTTGCTCAAGACGGCGCAGGGCTCGTCAACTTCGGCGCTCGTAATCTCTTCCTCCATGCTGGCGCCCCTGATGCCCGAGTTGGGCTTCGAGCAACCCCTGGAACTGGCCCTGGTGGTCATGGCCGTGGGCGGCGGCGCAATGACCGTCTCCCACGCCAATGACAGTTACTTTTGGGTGGTTTCGCAATTCAGCGGCATACAGATGAGCGATGCGTACCGCTCGCATACCTTGATGACGGGATTACAGGGGGTGACGGTATTGTTGGGGACCCTGATTTTGTACCTGTTGCTGGGATGA
>CAYWHT010000590.1:0-3089 GCA_964458135.1 uncultured Saprospiraceae bacterium
CCCAAAACATCAAAGAACTTATTACACAGTGTACTAGTACACTGTGCAATAAGTAGCTTTGCGCTTTGGCAGTGTCTTTTGGCGAAAGGCTGCGTTGCTCATCAGTCTCGTAGCTACGGCTATGCTCCTTCTTCGCGCCTTGCCTTTCGCCAAAATACCCCTCCCAAAACATCAAAGAACTTATTACACAGTGTACTAGATCTTTGGATTTGCCGGAGGTGACGCTTTCAAAAACATCCGACCATTTTTTGGTTATTTTTGTATTAGAGAGTGTAGTAGTAGTAAGAAGAGAAAATAATTCCGAATTGGGGGCGTTTGGTTCCTCTTAAGGTAAGACGGAAGCACAGCATTTATGTACCATCTATCCCAGTTTATCACCCAACTGACGGATCGCTGGCGCGCTTTTTGGAAAGCGGCCGGCCATCGCTGGCGGAATGTTCGCCAACGCTATCCCCGACTTTTTCTGGCAGTGCGCATTGGAGCGCTGAGCGGAGTCGTCGGGATTTTCCTTTTTGGATTGTTGGTCATTTTGGTGTATGCCGGCGTTTTTGGCGCCCTGCCTACCTATCCCGAACTGCGGGAAATCCAAAACCACACTGCCTCGGAGGTATACGCGGAGGATAATGTCTTGTTGGGAAAATACTACATCGAGAATCGCATCAACGCCGATTTTGAAGAGATTTCCCCCAACGTCGTGCACGCCCTCATCGCCACCGAAGACGCCCGTTTTTTCGAGCACCGCGGCATTGATCCCCGGGCGGTAATGCGGGTGCTGTTAAAAACCATCCTGCTATTCGACACTTCTTCGGGCGGGGGAAGCACCCTCAGCCAGCAATTGGCTAAAAACCTTTATCCCCGGCAAGATTACTGGATTCTGACCATTCCAGTCAACAAGATCCGCGAGATGTTCACGGCCCGCCGCTTGGAAAAGCTTTATACTAAAGAAGAGTTGCTGCGCTTATATCTCAATACGGTGCCTTTCGGCGAAAATACCTACGGCATCAAGGTGGCGGCGCGCCGGTTTTTTAACAAGTCGCCGGAAGCATTAAAGCTGGAAGAGGCCGCCGTGTTGGTCGGCATGCTAAAAGCGACGACCTCCTACAACCCGATGCGTCATCGCGAATCCGCCCGCGCGCGCCGCAACACGGTACTAAGCCAAATGCAAAAATACGGCTACCTGACGGCCGCCACCCGGGATTCTTTACAAGAGCTACCGCTAAACCTGGATTATACTCTGGAAGGTCATAATCGCGGGTTGGCCACCTACTTTCGCGAGCATTTGCGGCAGGAACTGGAAGACATCCTCAAGGAGCACCGCAAGCCCGATGGTAAGCCGTACAACTTGTACACCGACGGCCTGCGCATCTATACCAGCATCGACGCCCGCCTGCAGCAATACGCCCAACAGGCCATGGAAGAACATATGGCCGAAGTGCAAATGGATTTTTACAAAGACTGGAAGCGGGGCACGCCTTGGGGCAACTGGCGGGTATTGCAACGCGTCAAGGAAAACTCCGCCCGCTACCGCAAACTGAAAGAGCGAGGAGTGCCGGAGGCCGAGATCGATTCCATTTTCGAAAAGCCGGCGCCGATGACGGTATTCGATTGGAAGGAGGGGGAAGTACAAAAGGAGATGAGCCCGATCGACTCGATCAAGTATTACCTGACCCTGCTCAATACCGGATTTCTGGCGATGGCGCCCGGGTCCGGCCTGGTCCGCGCCTGGGTGGGCGGCATCGATCACAAATATTTTCAGTACGATCACGTCAAAGCGCAGCGGCAGGTGGGATCCACCTTTAAGCCCATCGTTTTCGCGCAAGCCCTGCGCAGCGGTAAATTGCCCTGCGAATACACGCCCAACAAACGCCGCACCTACGAAGCCTACGACAACTGGAGCCCCCGCAACGCCGACGGCGCCTACGGAGGGGTGTATTCCATGGAGGGCGCCCTGAGCAATTCGGTCAACGCCGTGACGGTGGAGCTGCTTCTGGAATCGGGTATCGATTCGGTGCGTCAACTTGCCCGCAGCATGGGTTTGGAAGGCGAATTACCCGAGGGCCCGGCCATCGGCCTGGGCGCCGTTGACGCCTCTCTGCTGGAGATGGTGCAAGTATACGGCGCCTTCGCCAACCGCGGCCGCCGACCGGTATTGCACTACCTCGACCGCATCGAAACCAGCGACGGCCAAGTGATCGCCGAATTTGAGCGACCCGACCCAGGCCGCTTTCCCCGCGTGCTTTCCGAAAGGGAGGCCGACATGATGATCGAGATGCTGCAAAGTGTGGTCGATAGCGGCACGGCTCGGCGGCTGCGATATCGCTATGGCCTAACGGGAGATATTGCCGGCAAGACGGGCACTACCCAAAACCATACCGACGGCTGGTTCCTCGGCTTTACCCCCAAGCTGGTGGCCGGCGTATGGGTGGGGGCCGATAACCCCAGCGTTCATTTCAAAACGATGTACCGGGGCCAGGGCTCTTCATCGGCGCTGCCCTTGTGGGGGCGTTTTATGCGGAAGGTTTATCAGGACCCCGCTTACAAAAGGTGGCGGTACGCCGCCTTTCCCGAACCCGACGATACGGTGCGGGCCCTGTTGCAGTGCCCCTTCTTCCTGGAAGAAATGCCCATCGTCGACGAATACCGCGATGTCTATCAGGAAGACCCGGAATTTTTCAACCGCCTGTTCACCCGCCTGATCCGAAAGGGGGCCGATACCGCTTACATCCGCATCGACCTGCGACCACGCCGCAATCGCGAATCGCGGGAAGCATATTTCCAACGCATGTACGAATATAACGAACGCCTGGCGCGACGCCGGCAGCGGCGCGAGGAGCGGAAGGATTTTTGGGATAAGTTGTTGTTTGGGAAGGATGAAGATGAAGGGGGGTGATGGAACGGTGAAGGGCAAGCCCGGTCTTCACTCCTATGGCAAAGCGGCCCGGGGAGCGAACCGCTTTGCAACACCATCCCTTATACATTTACTACTCATAGCCCCTCCTTATTTATAGTCTGCCAAGTGCGCATTCACAAATTTTAGCCCGGATTATGCATGGGTTCTTCGTCACGAGAAGCCAAACTGCCCGCCCTGT
>CAYWHT010000591.1:0-3081 GCA_964458135.1 uncultured Saprospiraceae bacterium
GCCTTGCCCTTCGCCAAAATACCCCTCCCAAAACATCAAAGAACTTATTACACAGCGTACTAGCTTCTAGGCGGGAAAAGTGCAACACGGCCTCGCTTCGACTTTGTCATCCGGCTTTCCAATTTAGGAAAAAACCAGGACAGGCGTCTGATTCGTCACAATTCAATTCGCTTCCGGCAGGTAATCCCCCAGCAAATTCCAATCCATCCCATTCCCCCAACCGTGTCCGTGGTCGCTGGTATTTTTAGTTTTGTGGCCTGCGCCGATGCGGTGATCGCCGAAAGCGAGCAAAGCCAGGATGCTGCCGGGGCGCAAATGTTCACTCGCCCAGGAGAGGGGAGAATCGCCGTTGGCGTCGCGGGCTTCCCTGTCGGCGCCGTTATCGAGGAGAAATTGGATGGTCCGTTCATCGGCATAGGCGGCGGCGCGATGCAGTGGGGTTTCGCCCTTCGTGCGCACGTCGCGCATAAAAGCGCCGGTTTCCAGGCCCGGAATCGTTTTCGCGTTGACATCGGCCCCGTGATCTACCAGTAATTTAACGACGTAGAAATAGTAGGGTCTTCCGGCTTTGGAGAGGGCGTTGTGCAATGGCCTTTCGTCGGTCTGGTCGACGGCGGCGTTAACGTCGGCGCCCCGGTGGATGAGAAAATCGCATACTTTCCAGTGCCCGAAGAAGGCGGCGTTGCCGAGTTCAGCATTCAAATCGATGCTACTGAGGTCGCCCCCGGCTTCCAAGATGGCGCGCAAGGCGGTCGTGTCATTGTAGTAAACGAGCCATTGCAAGGGCTTAATGCGCCCTTGTTGGAGCAGTTCTCTCCAATTGGGTAACCTTAAGAGGTCAAAGATAAGGTCGGTACGGCCTCGGCCGATATAATCCAGGATCTTTTCAGTTTTCATCATTTATCCTAATATCTAATAATTATGATTGAAAGGCAGCATTCCATGCACGAACTTGAACTACCCACCTTGATCAGAGAGCCGGCATCCGCGGAAAGGCAACTTGCTTTTATGAAGGTTAAGTACTTACGTTAATTAGCTTTCTCTGTATTTTTCCATCAAAACCAAGCGGCTAGCCCCCTTGCTTCCCAGTTTTTCTTTGGCCTCCCCATAAGCCTTGCCTCTTGGGCTTCCCATGTGAATATATTTGTAAATGGGCATCACCTCCATCCCGGTTTTGGCCTTCCATACCTGGAACAATGCTTTCTTTTTTGCTGGGGTGAAAAATTGGTCATAACCATCTTCCATTTGACTAGAACCATCGACCACCCAAAGCAGTCCTACCACCCCTGCGGTAACGGCGTTAAAACTTAAAATCTCATTCCAGTTGCCGATACCACCCTTTTGCTTTTTAAGTTGATTTTGCCGGAGGGCCATCGCATGCAATTCCTCTCCCATGACCTCCATTGTTCCACCGGCTTCACCAAAGGAGGCTTTTTCATTTAAAGCCTCCCGGGAGGATTGTTGATCTTCTTCAAATATAGTTGCGCGGCCCTGATCGTATCCAATAACGTCCCATATTCTTTTCCAATCGACCAATAGACCCATTTTCCGAAAGGCGAAGGTTTTCATTGTTAGATCAGTTCTGATATAACTTAATAGCTTGGTTTTAAATGCTCCTTCTCTTATTTCCCTAAGCGTTTTTCCCTGTTCTATCAGATAGCCTAGGGATTCAACTTCCTCACCACCGGCAACCGCATGCATCATTAGCCCTCCGCTGGCGGTCATATTTTCAAATTGAGCAACCAGCGCTTCATGGTCTTCTTTACTAGCTAAGGCGGGGCGATCAAAAGCCTCAACGGATGGATCCTCATTAATCATAACATCTTCTCCCACCAATGCCACCCATTGTTGACGTGGCTTGGCATGCTGAATGCCAGCGTAGTTCAATACCTCTTGACCGACGCCCTTAGGATTTTCTACTACGTAATACATCAGGTCTTCCGACTTGTGGTGAAACCAGCGGACTTGGTTAACGGGGGCATCCCATACATAATAGTCGGATCCGTCATCTAGCCACTTTAACTGTACAACGTTCTCATTTTTTGAAAGCGAGGGGTCTCTTTGTGACGCCCCGTGCCTATTTCCCACGGTTTCCTGGAGCTTTCTTTGGACGAGGATCTCTGAGCGATTATCTACAAACGAAAGTAAAGCGTTACCCGCATTTCGTTTTGGAGCTTCCCTATTTGCTGCCGACAGGCTCTTGTTTTCCGGCGATTTATTTTGGTGCGTGTACATTAGTTTTCTTTTTGGCCATTTCCATCTCTATGTCAAGTTATTAATTTTTACCGGTGGGTGTAATAAATTAATGTCTTTACCCACTAATTCAGAAAATTGTTTAAAGGGCCCGGAAAAACAATCATGAGTAACGATTTTTATACCATTTCCATTTTGCCTTACGCGCCGATCATCATCAAGATCTGTCGGGCCTACACGCACTCCCAGGAAGATTTTGAAGATTACTACCAGGAGGTCTGTCTGCAAATTTGGAAGAGCAGGGGCAACTTCCGGGGCGAGGCGGAATGGTCCACTTGGATATACCGGTTATCTCTGAACGTATGTATGACCTTGCTCAAAAAGAAGAAAAACAGTCCGCAATATTTCGCTTCCGACCAGGTGCCTGCGGAAATAACAGAAGATGGCCGTGCTTTTTCCGATGAATCACTCAACGAGCTGTACCGGGCGATCCGGCAATTATCGGAAGTCGACCGGGCGGTGATATTGCTGTATTTGGAGGAAAAGTCCTACCGGGAAATTGCCGATATCACCGGAACAAACCCCAACAATATCGGTGTGCGGATCAACCGAATTAAAGAACGTCTAAAAAAATTACTTTATGGAAAAGTCGATTGAAAATATTTGGAAAGAAGGGTTTTTGCAAAGCGACGCCCTGATTGTACCCAAGGTCAATGACCTTTATAACCAAAAATCGCAGCATACGGTGGATAAGTTACTCCGGATGGGTAAGAACAATGTGATTGCTATTCTGGCGGGCGCCTCCATCATTTTGATCGTTTCCATTCTTGCTGATACCCCCTACACGGGAATATTTATTTTCCTGCAATTCGTCTGGCTAATCTGGTA
>CAYWHT010000592.1:0-3080 GCA_964458135.1 uncultured Saprospiraceae bacterium
GAACTTATTACACAGTGTACTAGAAAACCGACCGTTATTGATTGCTCATCGCTTAGCAACCAGTCGCCTCGCCATTCGCCCGGTCAGGGCGCCCAGCCCTCCGAGCAAGCCTCCCAGGGCGCCCGTAAGCAGGATCATCAGCCTGCTGTCCAGCCCGCCTAGCAAGGCGCCCATGCGCGTTGAGAGGATGCCGTCATTGCCGATATCGAAATACCAGGCCGTTCCCGCCCACAATATAAAGGCGCCGAGGAAACCACCCAGTATGGCTGCACCGGCCTTAATGCCGATGAGGGCGACCAGGACCGCCGCCACCGCGGCAATACTCCACCAGGGCGCCGCCTGGTGTATGCCTAATCCAACCACAATCACACCAATAAGTAAGAATAAAAATTTCATAAGTTGCTGGGTTGCTACTATTGATAATTCGAAATCACTGCACCGTATCCTGGGGCGCTACGGTGTCCCGGGGCGCTGCCGTTTCCGGCGCCGGGCTTTGGGCTGCGGGCCCCTTGGCCATGGATAATTCATACAACCTTGGTTGCCGGCGATCTTCCCGGTCTTCCATGAAGAACAGTCGGAAATACTCTCCCCGCACCCAGGTGTCGATCATATTGTCGTAGAAGGGGCTTCCCGGATTACCGGACTGCCCGCCCGGATAGACCCCGTAGGCTTTAACCGGTTTATCGAGCTCGACGATCATGCGCCAGGAGGGGCCGTTGTCGGGCTTGATCGAATTGGGGGCTTCATCGTACCCCCCGACATCCAGCGTATCGGAGGAGAAGGCCGATATCCGGCCGAGGTGGCCGATTAGGGTGCCTTTATGCGCGGCCCAGTCGTACGAGGGTTTCCGGAGCACGGTATCCAAGCGCTGCAGGGTTTGTTGCAAGGCGCGCTGCAGGATGCGGGGCGCGTCCTCTTCTTCCGGCGTCTCCCCCCGGTCAAAGAAGCGGTGGGCGGGATCCTGTTTCATCAATTGCACGAAGCGCCAGTTTTCTGGGAAAAGCATATCCACCGAATCATTGAGGATCAGGATCTCGTCGAAAGTTTCGCGATAAGCTTCGTGCATCCACTCCTCGAAAAGGACGGGCGCCCGCGCATCCTTCTCAAAACGAAAATCCCAATCGCGCAGCAAATCTACCGCCTGTCGCTCCCGGGGGGATAAATCCACCGAATCCAGTAAGCCCAACAGGACGGGTAGGGCGTCTTCGGCCAGCAGGCTATAGTTTTCGTTTTGAAGCTTCATCATATCCTCGATGGTGGCGTTGCGCAGGCTGTCGAGGCGCCGGTTGATGAGGCGCCCCCGGTAATCGTCGAAGTTGCCGAGATAATAATACGGGTAGGTAGTATCGGTGGTGCGCTGATTGGCAGAAGCCACAAATCCCCGCTCCGGATTGAGAACTTGCGGAATTTGATCCAGGGGGATGAAATCCTGCCAGGCATTCTCCGCCTTTTCCCCGTCCATAATGAAACGCCCCTGCTGGGGGTACCGCAATGGGTAACGACCGTTGGCCTTAAGGGCGATGTCGCCTTCGCGCGAAGCAAAAACGAAATTTTGTGCAGGGTTTTCGTACCCAAGCAGGGCTTCGGCGTAACCTTCGTAATTTCTGGCCCCCATTAAGCGGGTAAAAACGGACAGGCTGAAAAAGGCCTTTTCCTTATCGACTATATCGTGGGCGATCCAGTGCATGGCCAGATCAGGTTTCGCGCGCGTTTTGCTTTCGTGCACCACGGGCCCCCAATGCGTAAATCTTAGGGTGTCGATACGGGGGCGGTCGCCCCGAATCGCAATGGTGTCCAATACCAGTTCCGCTTCGCGGATACCCCCATCGTAGCGGTAACGGGTCTTCTTGGCGTCGATCCAATCTACCGTATACCAATCCAATACATCGTGCGAGACGTTGGTCACGCCCCAGGCGATATGCTCGTTAAACCCGATGATGACGCCCGGAACGCCGGGCAGCGATACGCCGTAAGCGTTGAGCTCGGGGGTGTGGATTTGTATTTCGTACCAGATGGAGGGCAGGGTCAGGTCCAGGTGGGGGTCATTGCATAAGATGGGATTCCCCTCGGCGGTGCGGCTCCCCGCCAGGGCCCAGTTATTACTGCCCACCCCTTCCCGCAGCGGCGTGAGGTCGGGATAGGTTGTGGTGGGGTGAAAGTCCGTCAATTGCGTGAGGGTGTCGCGCACTTGCAAGAGGGTGTCGAAATTCCAGTCTACGGTGGAGGGAATGACGGGTGATTGGGCGGGGTTGTATTCCGGGTACAAAAAGTCAAACACTTCCGCACCGAAGGCCTCCAACGCATTGGTGGAGGCCAGGTCGTCATTGCCCGAACAAAGCGTTTCGGCCATGGATTTAAAAAAGATGGCCGACTTCAGGGGCGTCCAGGGCTCGGGTTGGTAATCCAGCAGCTTAAATTCCAGCGGATAATCTTTGGGCGCCAGACTGGCCACGTAGGCGTTGACGCCCGCGGTGTAGGCCTCCAGGCGGCGCCACTCCCGCTCGCGCGTCTTCCATACTTCGAGGGTGTTTTCCGCGGCGTGGCGCATGCCTTTACGCCTTTGGGCCCGATCGATGGGCAGGGTCGCGGCGCCGAGCACTTCGGATAGGCGCCCTTCGGTTTTGCGCACCGAAATATCCATTGCCCACAGGCGGTGCATGGCGTGCGCGTAGCCCTGGGCGAAAAAGGCGTCTTCCAGGTTGCGGGCGAAGATGTGGGGGACCATGCGTTCGTCAAAGACGATGGATACGGAATCACGCAGGTTGGAAAAGTCTATTTGCCGGTCGTCGCGTTCGGCCGTGGATTCAGCATTTCGCCAAAAGCCGGAATAGGGGTTGAGCACTTTGCCCAAAGCCGGAAAGGGGGCGCCGAAAGGTTGGTGGGTATTGAGCAGGTAGATCAGCCCGGTGGTGACGGCCAGGGCCAATAAGAACTTTACTAGGCGCATTTTGTTGTTTAGTTGATCTGTAATTTAAAGTTCGCCAACCCAAAATTTGTGATTTCTGGCTTGCTCTTTTTAGCTTCACTGATCGTCGCTTCGCTCCTCGGAGTTCCAGCTCGCTGCGTTAAAAAGCCTCGCC
>CAYWHT010000593.1:0-3078 GCA_964458135.1 uncultured Saprospiraceae bacterium
GCACGCTAGTGCGCGACGGCAAGCACATGTTTTTTACGGCCTGCAACCGGGAAGGCGTCTACGGCACCTGCGACATCTGGGAAGCCATCGTGGAGGGCGAAAAAATCACCAAGGTCAGCAGCCTGGAAGGCTATTCCAATTCTGGGGCTTGGGAATCGCAGGCCGCGATCAGCTGCGATGGCCGCACCCTCTTCTTTGCCAGTAACCGGGAAGGGGGTATGGGCGGCACCGACTTATGGTACAGCCAGCGACAGGCCGACGGCAAATGGAGCGATCCCGTCAATCTGGGGCCCCGCATCAATACCGCTGATGACGAAGAATCCCCCTTTATCTCCAACGACGGCCAAACCCTTTACTTCACCTCAACCGGGCATCTCGGCCTCGGCGGCCAGGATATTTTCATGAGCCGCAAAACCCTGAACGGTCACTGGAGCACCCCCATTAACCTGGGCCCGCCCGTCAACACCCCTCACCGGGAGCTGGGCTTTTTCCTGTCGGCCGACGGCAAGACGGGGTACTTTGCCTCCGATCGCCCCGGCGGGCAGGGCGGCATGGATATTTACAAATTTCAGCTCTCCGAGCAACTGCATAGCGATCCCATCACCTTCGTGGAGGGCTTCGTCCGGGATTCCGTACGCCAAATGAACCTCCTCTCCACGGTGGAATTCGAAAAACGTGGCGGCATACGCACCGACGAAAACGGCCGCTTTTTCCTCTGCATCCCCGCAGGGGATACGCTGCATGTATCGGTCAAGTTACCCGATTACCGGCCCTACGAAAACACATTCATCATCCCGCGCTGGGATAACCGGCAGTTCTACACCATCGAGCTCCTGCTCGACCCCATCCTCCAACTCACCAAACGGGGAGCGGCCGAAGAAGCAGCTCCCGTCATATCCGAGCCCAAAAAGATGGTCAAAAAACAGTACAATTGCACCCTCTTCTTTACCTTCGACAGTTACAAGCTGGACATGGAGCAGATGAACCGCCTCGATGAGTTTATGAAACGCTTCGAAAACAAAGAGATCCAGAACGTTTCGATCATCGGCTATTCCGACGACATTGGTGGTGATGCCTACAATCTCAAGCTTTCCGAAAAGCGCGCCAAACACATCGCCCTCTTTATGCGGGAATACGGCGTGATCGTCAATAAAATTTACATGGAAGGACGGGGGGAAATCAAGGACGATAGCCCGAAAGATAAAAACAGAAAGGTGGATATCCGGGTGGTTTCGCTGGAGGAAGCCCGGAAGTGATCCTTAACACTGAATGGTGAATGAACACCGCTCTGATGGGCCCTCATTCACCATTCCAATTTTGTTGGGTCAATCTAATCCTGGCTTTTTCTAGCCGGAATCTGATTGCCGAACAGGTTGATCAGTACGCCTTGCACCTCACCGGTCTCGTCGGTGTTGAACTGGGCGCGAATGGCTTTGTCGAGGGAACTAAAGACATCGGCTTCCCCGGAAGGAAAAAGCAGAAAGCGGAAGTTCTGGAAGCCCAAATCCACTTCCAGGAAGCGCTCGCCCCGCTCCATCTCAATGGTGATATTGTTGTTGACTGGATACTCACCGGTATAGCGGTCCAGGTTGGACTGCAGCGTATCCGCCTTTTCACTCAGGGCAAAATTGTTGCTGAAGTCGTCGTCGGGCGCCTGGGGATTGAGCCGGACTTCCCGGACATTTTTCCGGGGCGTTTTTAGCACGAGTTGATCCCCATCTGCCCATTCGTTGGCTGCGGCCTGTAAGGTGTCGCGCTCCCCATCATTATAAGTCACCATTAGTTCTAGGGGAATCGGCTTACGCCCGATTTTGCGCACCGCGATTCGGTTTTTGTTGATGGATTCGATGCCGTAATCGATGTCGCCAAATTGGAAATACCAGGGTTGCCAAAACCAGTCCAGGTCCCGTCCCGAAACATCCTCAAAGGTGTTCATGAAGTCGTAGGGGGTAGGCGATTTGTGCGCCCATCGTTCGATGTAGGCTTTGAAGCACTCGCGAAAGGTGGCTTCACCCAGTACCTGGTGGAGGGTTTGGTAGCTGTAATGGGCATAAAAATAGACGGAAATGTAGTAATTATCGGGCGCCATATATTCGGATAGCGTCATCAGGGGCACATTACCTTCCGAGCCGATAAAGTTGCCCAGCGAAAGGCTTAGGTTGCGCTGAGACTGTTCCTCGTAATTGCCTTCGGCGATACCGCGGTAGAGGGCCAGATCGGTAATGTAATCGGCCCAGCCTTCATCCATCCAGGCGTACTTCTTTTCGTTGATCCGCACGTAAAAGGGGAAATACATGTGGTGCATTTCGTGGCCAGTCAGGCTGGCCATCGAGTTAAAGGATTGCGGAGCCGCGTTATTGGCCAGCATGGGGAATTCCATGCCTCCACCCCGGTTGGCGTTGATGCTGGCGTAAGAAGGATAGGGATAGGGAATGCCGGGAATTTCCCGGGAGAAAAAATCCATCAAATCGCGTTGCAGTTGAGTAACCCCCTGGTGACGATCCGCATTTTCGGGAGGAAACAGGGTTCCGATAAAGACGTCGCGGTCTTCTTCTACCTCCAGTTTCGCACCTTCCCAGATATAATGATCGCTCAAAAAGTAGGCGACGTCGGGCACATTTTCGGCTTTGAAGCGCCAGGTGCCGCCGTTCATCCGGTAGCCGTTTTCGGCGGTTTCCCGGTCGATTATGGTGACGGTGGTATCGGAACGTTGCGCCCGGTCGTAGCGTTGGTAGACGCCTTCGGGCAGGATGTCGGCCGCATTTTCCAGCACCCCGGTCCCCCACACCAGGTAAGTGTCAGGTACGATAAGCGTGACGTCATAGTTAGCCAGTGGACTGTAATATTCCATGATTCCGCGGTGGTTGTAATTATCCCAGCCGTCGAGATCATCGTACACCGCAACCTTCGGGTAACAGTATCCGATAAAGAAGGAGGTGCTGTCGTACTGCCCCACGCGGTTGACGGTTTTGGGTATGGGTTGCTTCCACCTTAGGCTGAGCTGCAGGCTGTCGCCTGCCGGTAGGGATTCCGCCAGCCGGATACGCAGGTTGGTGCCCGAACGGCGCACCCTCGAGC
>CAYWHT010000594.1:0-3067 GCA_964458135.1 uncultured Saprospiraceae bacterium
AGAACTTGAGCAACAGCTTGATCCTCGTCTTCGATGAAATTAGTGCATCAATCATTGTCGAGTAACAAAATTACTCATTTTAACGGTAAATATAAGTTGGAAACATGATTTTTAGGTTAAGCAATCATGAATTCCGCATTTACCGGGGGAAAGTTTGAATAGATTTTTGCGCCAGAAAATGACACAGATTAGATTTGATTGGCATGTAGATATTTGATAAAACGTAGCCTCCGAGGAGATGTTGCATTTTGATTATAAAAAATCAAAGGCGGAGGAGGTTTAGAACTTTGTTCAAGCCTCAACATTCACCATTCCTTTAACTTCCTCGATCTTTTCCAAATACCGCCGTGCTAACTGGGTTTGATCGTGGGCCTGTATCTTTTTCACCAGTTGCTCCCGCTCCATCCGGCAGCGGGGGGCCAGGTAAGCCCATTGCCGGACCCCTCGAATAGCCTCTTCCGTTAAACTTTCCCCGGCGGGCAACGCGCACTTTGGCAAGGGATAATCGGCAAAAAAATTCCAGAAAGGATCAGGAACCGTTTGCTGAATATGAAGCAACGGGCGCCCGCTCATCCAGTAATCTACGCACTTGCTGGGCAGGTGGACGTCGTTGGCGTTGCCGAGGCTGAGCAGGGCGTCGCATTGCTGCATGGCCGCGGCGGCGCTGGCGCGAGACACCCATCCGTGCAAGGTCGTGTTGGATTGTAACTCCGGAAACCGCCGAAAGGATGGGAAGAAGGCTTTGCGCAAATTTCCGAACAGATGAAACTGCAAGCGGTCTTGAAACTCCGGACAGGCCTCCAATAATGCTTGTAGGGCGCCGAGCAAGACTTCGGGCTCGCGGATCCAGTGGTAAAAAGAGCCGAAAAAACCGATATTCAGGCGGTGCGGGGGCATGAATGGCGCCCCGCCTACCGTCATTGCCGACGCCCGGTAAAGGGGTGGAAGTACGAGGAGCTTCTCCCTGCTCACGGGAAAGTAATCCTCGTAAAGCCGGGCGGTATTTTCACAGGTTACCGTTACGGCATCCGCCAACCTAAGGATTCGGTTTTCCGTTTGCCAATTGCGATACCGGTACCGGTAATGATTGGGCTGCAAGCCTCCAAAAGAAAAGGGATCGCCGATATCCACGAGCCAGGGAATGTCCGGCCGCATTCGCATGGCCTCCAACCCCAGAAGGTGGGCGGTAAAGGGCAGGGAACTACTGATCAGAGCATCGAATTTGTACGCGCTCAACAGCTCCCTTAACAGACGGCGGGCGGGCCGGCGCCAAACGCAAGCCCCGTCGGGCCAGTACAGCTTGCGCCACAGCCGGCGCAAAGCGGCCTGCCCAAATTCTCCGATTCCTGCAGGCCGCCAGGGGTCGAGCACCCCAAAGTCCGTACTTCTGGCAGCGGGTGGAAGACCGCGAATACAAGCCAAGAGATTCGTGTAGCCGGTTCGGTGCACGATAACGCCATCCGTTACGATCCTTCCCCGGTCGGCGCCGGGCGCTATGCCAGTAAGTACGTGCACCTCATGCCCCTCGCGGGCCATCTGTTGGGCAATTCCGGTCCAGCGCCAGGCGCGTGGTCCTTCGTTCGGATAGTAATTCGGAACAATAATCAATAATCGCATCGGGACAGGATTGAATGGTTTTCTTGCGGGGGATAGGCCCGCCGCAAAGCATTTCGAAGGTGATGAAGCTGATAATGATCGGCAACAAATTGCCGGGCGGCGCAACAGTGCCGGGCATAATCTCCGCGGCCCATCGCATAGTAAAGGCGAATCTGCTCCGCCAGGCCTCGTATATCCCTCTCGGCCACCAGCTGCGGGGGATCAGCGACGACGGCGGGTATATCGCAATGACGGGTAGCGATGACCGGCATCCCGCTGGCCTGGGCGTCGAGCAAGGCTACCGGAGCACCGCCTTCACAATCGCCATCCAGGGTAAACCGGCTGGGCTGGATGAAGGCGTCGTAATCCAGCAGAAAGCGATGCAGTTGCGCGTAGGGTACGGGAGGCAACAGCCGGACCGAGGCCTCCAATCCGAGCTCCCGAATACGTCTTCGAACCCGCTGCAATACCGTATTGTCTGTAAGTTCCCCCACCAAGTCCAGCCGCAATCCCGGACAGTCGCCAAGCGCCATGGCTACCGCCTCTAAACTGTCGAGCTGCCCCTTCTTTTCCCGGAATCCGGCCACTTGCACCAGTTTAAGCCTGCCGGCCGCTTTATCCCGGATTTGCCAGGGGATGCTCCCCACCGGCAAGCCCAGCGGTGCGATGTGGATCTTCCGGGCCGGACAACCCAGTTGCTCCAACGCCCAGGCGCCGTAGGGCCCTTCCACCAACAGGGCTTCCACCGCAGCAAACATCCGTGGGTACAATTTGCGGTACCGTCGCCGTTGCAGCGCCCGTCCGTAATCGTTGCCGTAAAAAGAGACCACCACCGGCACCCCTGCTTGTAATCCCAGCGGGAAATAATCGGCGCCTAGGTTGCCAAAATGAATGTGCAACAGATCGATCTTTTCCCGCCGGATATACCCCAGTATCGAAGACCGAAAGACCCCCAACCGGCGCAGGCCGATACCCCAGCGCCCCGACGCCAACTGGTCCGCCCAACGCCAGGGTGCCCGGTACCGCGGATTCGGCCAGTGGCTGATATCCGGATCAAAAAGCCCCTCGTCGCAATATTCCAAACCGGCCACGTACGGTCTTCCCGGCGCCTGCCGGATGACGCGCCGCATCCAGTTCATGCGTAGGGGGAGGTAGGCGCCGGTAAGATGGAGCGTTTGCATGATGTTGATTTGTTGGGTTTCCGTAAGATGATTGATTTGGCAACGGAGGTTTTGGGCTCCCTAACTCGAGTATATGGCCAGGCGCTTCATGTAAAGTAAAAGCCCTGATTTTACCGGGCACTCCTCCACTTCTACACTACTCCATTTTCTTCCCGGGCCGGGCCCTGCGCCATAGCTTTAGCGACGGTGCAATCGAAAAAAACGCGGGCCGGAGGCCCACGTTCCGGCTGCGGTGATTACTATGAGTTGTAGCAAATATTCATGGCGTTTTGGCTATGCCTTTGTCCTCC
>CAYWHT010000595.1:0-3063 GCA_964458135.1 uncultured Saprospiraceae bacterium
CCGTACAGCAGGCCGGGAACCTGTGGATCTTCGCGGACGACCTTCAGGAAATCGTTTTCGGCGATACCTTCGTTGATGGGCGTCCAGCTTTGCCCGTAATCCGTGGTCTTGTAAGTCATCGAGCGGAATTCGTTAAACTTGTAGCGGTTGGCGCAGATGTAGGCCGTACCCGGATTGTGGGGGGAGACTTCGATGGCGTGGATGCTCGATTCGGGAAGTCCTTCGGGGGTGACGTTTTCCCAGTTTTCGCCTCCGTCCCGGGTGAGGTGCACCAGGCCGCAATCGCTGCCGGCGTAGAGGACGCCTTCTTCCAGCGGCGATTCGATGAGGTAGTAGATGGTGTTGTAGTTCTCCCCACCGGCGCCTTCGTTGGTGAAGGGGCCGCCGCCGAGCCCTTGCTTGGTGGTGTCGTTGCGCGTCAGGTCGGGACTGATTTGCTCCCAGCTCTGACCGCCGTCGGTCGTTTTGAATACGACGTTACCCGCGTGGTAAATGGTGCTGGGATCGTGGGGGGAGGCGATGATGGGCGCGTTCCAGTTGAAGCGGTACTTCATGTTTTTGGGCTTGGAGGCCAGGTTGAGCGAGGGGTATTGCATGATGTCTTTGCCCTCGCGCGTATGCATGTCGAGCCGCTCGATCAACCCCTGGTAGCAGCCGCCGTAGAGCACGTCCGGATCGTCGGGATCGAAGGCGACAAAGGCGCTTTCGCAGCCGGGGCCGGAAGTCCAGTCGGATTCGGTGATGCCCCCCTGGTTGCTGCGGCTGGCGATGATCACGGAGGAGTTGTCCTGCTGGCCGCCGTAGACGTTGTAAGGGAACAGGTTGTCGGTATTGACGCGGTAGAATTGGGCGGTGGGTTGGTTGTAAAGGGTCGACCAGCTTTCGCAACGATTGAAAGTGATTTCGGCGCCGCCGTCATCGCCCAGGATCAGGTTGTCGCTATCGTCGGGGTTGATCCAGAGGTCGTGGGTGTCGCCGTGGCCCACGCTCATGCGTTCGAAGTTTTTACCGCCGTCGATGGAGCGCATCATGGGGGCGTTGAGAACGTAAACCACTTCCGCGTTGTTGGGATCGGCGAAGACTTCCATGTAGTACCAGGAACGGGCGGTGAGCAGCTGGTCGTTGGTGAGGTGTTTCCAGCTTTGGCCGCCGTCGTCGGAGCGGTATAACCCGGCTTCTTTCTTTTCGGCTTCCACGATGGCAAAGACGCGCTCGGGCGCTGCACGGGAAACGGAGACGCCGATCTTACCCATCATTTTGGGCAATCCTTTATTGATTTTTTTCCAGTTCTGACCGCCATCGGTCGACTTCCAGATGGTGGAGCCGGGGCCGCCGCTTGCCACTTTCCAGGGATGGCGCCGGTGCTCCCAGGTGGCCGCGTATAGGATGCGCGGGTTGGTCATGTCCATGCTGAGGCCGGAGCAGCCCGTATTTTCGTCGACGTAGTGGATCTTTTCCCAGGTCATTCCGCCGTCGGTAGATTCGTAGACGCCCCGTTCTTCGGTGGGGCCGTGTACGGCGCCCTGGGCGGCTACGTACACGTGATCGGGATTGTCGGGATGGATGACGATATCCGAGATGTGCCGCGTTTTTTCAAGTCCGAGGTGTTTCCAGGTTTTGCCGCCGTCTAAAGATTTGTAGACGCCGTCGCCGAAGGAGGTCATCACCCCGCGTACGGCGTGTTCGCCCATGCCGACGTAGACGACGTTGGGGTCGGCTTCCGAGACGGCGATTTCCCCTACGGAGCCGGTTTCGAAAAAGCCGTCGGAAATATTTTTCCAGCTGTGGCCGGCGTCTTCGGTTTTCCAGACGCCACCGCCGGTATAGCCGGCGTAATAGGTGTGCGGTTGGCCGGGCACGCCGCTCACGGCATTGGAGCGACCGCCGCGGTAGGGGCCGATGTTGCGCCATTCGAGCCCTTTGAAGAGGGACTCGTCGAGAGTGTCCGCCTGCTGGGCCGGCAAAGAAAAGCCGGTGAGTAGCAGGCAGCAAAGCAATACAAAAGGCGTTAGCGTTTTCATATTTGAATGCGATCTTAGGTTAGTGAATGAATGAGTGTGGAAGTTAGGGGTTTTGTTGGGAAAATCCAGTGTCAGTAGGGAGTAGTTCTCTTGCAACCGCGGGGGCGTGAAAATGAAAATGAGTTTTTAGGGGGTGAGCAGTAAGGATTTTGGATTTTGGGTTTTGGGTTTTTGATTTTTGATTTTGGGTTTTGGATTTTGGATTTTTGATTTTGGATTGATTTATAGTATAAATGTGTGATAATCAAAATTATATTTAAGTTGGAGCGTGAATAGGTTGAGGTATCGGTAACCTGTGACATAAAAAAGGGAATCCTCGGGTGGGCTCCTTATCTTTAGGCCCGGAATTTTTATTCAATTGAATGGCTTATGAAAAAACTATGCTTGCTTTTAGTCATCGGTGGGTGGTGGATGTCGTTTCCGGCCGCCCTTTCCGCTCAGGAAGGTTACGAGATGACCGCCGAGATGAAGTTGCGCACCTTGGGACAAACTTACCGGGTGAGTATTGCCAATGGGATTGCTTACGCGAAAAAGATGGGGCAGACACCGGAGGATTACGGTCGCTTTTTCGCCGAACAACTGCAGCCGAATATTGCCCCGGTCGTCAAAGGTAATGTGCAGGCTTTTTTCAATCTGGTGCGCAACCACGCTCTGTCGACCCATCCGGATTACGAATTGAAAATCCAGCGGCAATCGGATGAAATGGTACGGGCTCGCTGGCAGCAACACGGACAGGCATTGCCCCCCATCAAAGTGCCCAATTTTAGCCCGGAAGATATGGGCACGTGGCGGCAAGGCTTCTACGGCGCACTGGCGGAGCATTTGGAACTGGAATTTATGGTGGAGGAGAAGGACGGTAAGGAGTATTGGGAGGTGCGGCTGCCGGAGGAGGATGGTGATCGGTGACGGAGTTTTGGGGGATGAATGGGCTTACGTAGGATGATTTGGGGGTTGGGGAAGGTTGTTTTGGGGGTTGATTGGACGGTTTGGAAAGGGGAGGAGTGGAGGAGTTGAGGAGTGGAGGGGGCTTACGTAGGAAGAT
>CAYWHT010000596.1:0-3062 GCA_964458135.1 uncultured Saprospiraceae bacterium
TTGCCGGTTTTTTGATTTCTTACGGCGCTTTGCGTTTTAGCAGTCCCTCCTGGCCAGTACCCGATTTCGTGTTCTCCACGGCGCCCTTTGGCGTACACCACGCGCCCTTGATTTTCGTAACGATCATGTCATTCCAGCTGATTGTGAGCTCTGTGACCATGGTGCGGGCCGTGCAGGAAGGCCACCGGGAAAATGTAAAAGGGGTTGTTTTCTGGTTGGTGCTGACCATTCTGGGTGGCGGCGCCTTCCTCGGCTGTCAGGCCTGGGAATGGACTAACCTCATCGCCACGGAGCACATGACGGTGGGCACCAACCCTTTCGGCACGCATACGGCGGGCGGTGAATACCTGGATGACAAACACGGCCACGCCTATGGCCCCAACGAAGAACGGGAAACTTTCGAGGCCGGTGACAGCTACCTCATTCATAAGGAAGAAGGCGAATGGATTCAGCGCCGGTTCGTCACCAACGAGGGCGAAGTCGGGGCGCAGCAATTCGGTCCCAAAGCTTTTGGCGCCTTGTTCTTCTTCATCACGGGCTTCCACGGTTTTCACGTATTTACGGGCGTCTTGCTGTTGGTCATCGTGGCGATTAACGCCGCCAGCGGCATCTACGCCAAGCGCAAAAACGGTCACGAGATGGTGGAAAAAATCGGCCTGTACTGGCACTTCGTGGATTTGGTTTGGGTATTTGTATTCCTGGTATTCTATCTGCTCTAATTAGAAAACGGTATAAACAAACAATAGCAATGGCAAATCTAACCTACGAGGAGGGGAAAAAACGCGTGGTTTACGGGCTCTATCTCTTGGGAGGCGTAACCCTCGTCGAAGTATTGTTCTCTCTTTTCGGTAAAGGACATATCGTACCCGGCGTGGAAAACCTTACGTGGGTAGGATACGTTGTAGGGTTAATCCTGATCGTATTATCCTTGTACAAGGCCTATTTCATCGTTTACGAATTCATGCACATGCGTTACGAAGTCAAAGGCCTGGCGCTAAGCGTTCTCTTACCTACAATTCTTTTAATTTGGGCGATCATCGCTTTCTTTCAGGAAGGCAACTCCTGGAAAGAGCGCCGCGACCAAATCGAAGAAAAAGATAAAGAACCGGCCGAAGAGGTGGAAGAACTGGAAGGATACCGGTTGGGTGATGACGTATACCGTCTTGGATAGCGTTTTGCACTCATTTGTATTCAACATTGTTCATGAGCGAAAGAAAGAAAAAGAATAGAAAGACGGGATGGATTCAGGTGGCGGCATTGTTCTTTTTGCTGATTGTACTGCCCGCCGGCTCCTGGTTTTATCTGAAATCGGGATTTGACTATCGGCTAAGCGCCCTGGAGGAAATGAAAGATTTTGGAAAAATTCCCGACTTTCAACTCCAAACCCACACCCAAGAGCCCCTCACCGATCAGGATGTGCGCGATAAGGTCGTCATCGCCAATTTCCTGACCCTCGGCAATCCGGAGCTCCGGCAACGCTACGGAGAAAATCTCTTCAAATTGCACGAACAATTTGATGATCGCAGTGATCTGGTTTTCCTCATTCACGGCCTGAACAACGATTCTAGCGCAACGGCCTCGGATCTCGCCCGCTTCGCCACAGAGTTCGGCATCCTGGATGAAGATCAATGCTTTTTTCTCACGGGCAGCTTCGATGAAATGCAACGGCTGGCCACGGAGGGCTACCAACTGCCCCTGGAAGAGGAAGGGGTAGCCTTAGCCGACAGCCCCTTCTTCGCGCTGGCCGACACTAGTTCCAACATTCGAAATTATTATTCCGTGCGGGAGCAAGCCCGCTTGCAGAAACTGGTGGAGCACACCGCCATTCTGTTGCCGGCCGAGGAAAAGAAAGATATCGTATTCCAACGTGAAAAAGAAAAGTAGATACTATTGAATAGTCAAGCTAACATACAGTTGTCCAAGAAGTTACACGTAGCGGCCTGGATCGTCACGGCGATTGTGCTGCTGTTGGTGGGATTGATGCGTCAGGTCAAGATTCCCTTGCCGGAAGGCGTGTCGTTGAGCTTTCTGCCGCCCTTTCACGCTACGCTTAATGCTTTGACGGCGGTTGTGTTGGTGTACGCTTTAATTCAGATTAAAAACAAAAAGGTAGCCAATCACCGGCGCGCCATCTACGTGGCGATGGGGCTGTCCGTATTGTTTTTACTTTCCTACGTAGCCTACCATTTCACCACGCCGAGCACCCTTTACGGAGACCTCAACCACGATGGCGCGCTGAGCGAAGCGGAACTCGCCGCCGTGGGAACGACCCGCACCTTTTACCTGATTCTCTTACTCAGTCACATTTCCCTGGCGGCATTGAGCCTGCCTTTTATCTTGTTTACGTTTATCCGTGCTTATACTAATCAATTCGAGCGGCATAAGCGAATGGCGCGCTGGGTGTTCCCAGTCTGGCTGTACGTGGCGATTACGGGGCCCATCTGCTATTTAATGTTAATGCCTTATTATCCGGGCTAAAAGGGGGGAACCATCATCGAACTGGTATTGTTTAAAGAGTAGAAAATAGCCAATTACTATGCGCAATAAGCTCGTTAAAATATTTTCCTTTTTGGCGCTCTTCGCAGCTTTGAGTCTTCCGCCCCAACAGGCTGAAGCGCAATGCCCGATGTGCCGCATGTCTGCCGAAAGTAACCTGAAAAACGGCGGAAGCTCCGGGAAGGGGCTCAACGCCGGCATTCTGTACATGCTCGCCACCCCCTATCTCATGATCGGAGCTATCGGTTACATTTGGTGGCGCAACCAGAAAAAGAAAAAAGAAGAGGAGCGTACGGAAACGGTTTAAGCGCTCTCCTTAACTAGAGAAGGTTAAAGATTTTATTATATCCGTCTTGAAAGCCTGGTGTGGATGCACCGGGCTTTTTTGTCTTGGATGGGGCCTCGGCCATTGCATTGTCCGGAGCTGGCCCGTCCTCGTTCCTCGGCTGGGGTGCCGGTCTTGTATTTTTTTCTTCCACGCTCTCCCCTATTCATGCTCTCCCGCCCCTCTGACTTGTATTTGAACCCATTGCGGGTTTAGTAGTTGGCCTCCAAATTGCAATTTT
>CAYWHT010000597.1:0-3048 GCA_964458135.1 uncultured Saprospiraceae bacterium
AGCGCAAAGTTACTTATTGCACAGTGTACTAGGGGCATTGCTTTTTTTGAGTCGTTGGGCTTAAGGTGTTTAGAAGTGCCAGCCGATTTGTGGATCAACCGGATGATCATGCGTTTCCAAAAACCTCATCGACTAACCAAATCCGCCACCAAAACACTCCAGGCGTCCTTTTCCAAACTTTCCGCCAAATCCACAACTGCACCCTGGTTGAAGTTCCGTAGACTGTACACGTACACTTTACCCTCCGTCAGGTCATAAATGTTCGAGTATACCGTGAGTTCTTCCTGATGCGTTTGGGCCAGAATAGCCCGGACATTTTCTACTGAAGCCGTGAAATCTGCTTGCAGGTGTCGGGTGGCGGCGGCATGGCGTGAGCAAGTGGGTTCTCCGCCGTAGCTGGGGTCGGAAAGGTTGAAATTGGTGACCAATTGATGGTTTCCTTTACGGTAGTGGAAAGTGAGCGCACCTTCGTAGGTCCCGATGACGACAGACTGCCCACTGCGGTCGGCTAACAGAATATGGAGCTCCTGGAGTTCGGGCAAGCGGTATTTTTGGATCAAATCTACCGCCTCTTCTACGGTGGCGCAAGTACCTAGCAAGTGGGTCCAGAAATAGCCCCGGTCAAAGGCGGGCTTATCCCCAAAATTCACCGGGGCGTAAGGCGTGGCGGCGCCGTCAAAAAAGAGCCCTTCGCTATTCATGCCGCCCTGCGCGTAGCCCTCGCTGGCAAAATCAAAAGTAAGCATACCGTAGGTGGTGTCGGTGGGGGGAGTGAGGACGAGACGGGCATCGCGGGCGTACCAGTCTTCGTGGTTGCCGACCAGGACGCGCTCTCCGTCCGCTACGACCAGAATCAGACAGCTTTGGGCGGGAAGGACCGGGAGTAGAATGAGGGTGGTGATGATAAATTTTTTCATGCTGGATTGGTTTGGATTGGAATAATGAGCTTCGCCACATTTAATCACGGTGACCAGGATGCTCCCTATGGCGGGTGTACCCGGGGCGAAACTGCCCGATCGATGAAAGCTTGCGAAAGCGCTCTACTTTCCACTCACCTCAATACGCACCAACTCCAACTCGGAGAAGCAGGCTACCACACTAGGACGCATTTCCGGTCCATTACCGGGAAACCAGGCAAAAGCGGTCGGACCGACTTCCAGCTTTTTCGGGAAATCAGGGCGGTCGAAGTGACGGAGCAGTTGCCAGCTATCCTGTCCGGGGGATCGCGTCCAGAACTCAAAGCGGGCGCCCTGGCGGATAATCTTGAGGTGCACGTTCGGGTAATCGGTTTTATCCATGTAAAGGGCGGATTTACCCGCCTCGGTGGATTGTTGTAACAGTTTAAACTTAGGGTTGCCGGCGGTGCCGAAGCCTAGCATCAGGTGGTTTTGGGCATTGCTGTCGCGGGGGTTGCGGATGAGTAGTCCGCCTTGTTGCCAGCCGCGCTGGGGCAGCTTTTCGGGATTTTCCGCCCCTTGCAATTCTATCCGGGCGATCAGTTGAAAATCGCCGGTGACGGTCTGGCGGAGCATGCCGGCCTTGGCTTCGTCGCGCCAGCGGGCCTTCATTAAGGGTCGTAGGCAAAGGGTGTCTTTCAGGCGGTAGACGTGCAGGAGTTGCGGTGCAAAGCGGGTCCAACGGCCGGCAACCGTATCGCGGGCCGGCTCGTATCCGGCTGTGCCGGCGTTCATTTTGCGGACGACGGACTGGATCCTGCGGCTGGGACTGAGATGATTATGCGCTCCCCAAAAGGATTCGTTCCAGGCGGTGGGCAGGTTGATGATGAGCTGCTGCTTTTGCCAACGGCGGCCTTCGGGGATGGGACGCACGTTTTTAAAGTCGAATTCCGTCAGTAGCAAGTCGATTTGCAGGTGGAAAGTAAGATCGAGCGCTTTTTTGGGCTGGCGATAATCGACCACCCATTCGTGATGGGCGTCGTGGAGGTAATAATGTTCCCCGCGGCGCCGGAAATTGACCTGCAGGTTGCCCTCCTTTTGCACAAAATCGATATTCAGCAGTTTGGCGAAGAGCTTGTCTTTTCCGCTGAGGTGTTGGCGGTAGGCTTGTCCGCGTGGACTAAAGCCGGATTCGTAACGCAAAACCGCTTTGTTTTCCACTTCAATGAATAATCGGCCCCTGGATAGGGCCTCCTCTACGCCTACGCGTTGATCGAAG
Source organism: uncultured Saprospiraceae bacterium (assembly GCA_964458135.1). Classification (GTDB taxonomy): domain Bacteria; phylum Bacteroidota; class Bacteroidia; order Chitinophagales; family Saprospiraceae; genus CAYWHT01. The sequence goes on from CAYWHT010000597.1 coordinate 2,176, forward strand.
GCAATTACGTAGACCTCGCGTCCGTCGTAGCGACTGCGCTTTTCAAAGTGATATTCATACTTTTCTAAATAATTTGCTTGCAAAAAAGTGGGCCGTCCTCGCCGTAGATCCAATCCGGCTACGTGATGGGGCCCACCCGCCGGATGGAAGTCCTCAAACAATAAACTAGCCTTGACATCTTCACTAGCCCGCCCCTGGAGGAGGCTTAACTGCAATTGGTCTTTTTCTTTGGAGGCCGGAAAGAGGCGCATGCCAAATACGGCCTCGGCTATCGACAGATAATCGCTGCCATCCCTTATGGTTTCGCGGTAGAAACCCCGCGCAGCGAGCGGCTCGCCCGGAAAATGGCGGGGTAGGGCGGCTATGGCCTCCTTCACCAGGCGGTGAGCATCACGCGGCTTTACGGAAATGGCTTCCAAATCGTAGGCAATGGGCGTCAGTTCGATACGTAGGGAATCCTTTTCCCATTCTTCCCCGGAAACTATCCGGGAAGCGTAGCCCAGATGAGAACATTTCAGAGAATCAAGCCTTCCGGGAACCAACAGAATGAACCTGCCGTCTTCGTTGGTTATCGCCCCGGTAAGTTGCTCCCCGTAAGCCAGTAAATGAGCGCCGGATAAAGATTTACCGTTACGGCTATCAATAACCTGGCCTACTAAACGGGGAGTTTGGGCGCGAAGGCCGATGGCCAGGCTCGCCGAAAAGAGAAAGAGCAGGGTGATATTGTATTGCATGTTTCGGTTGTATGGAAATTTCGCACCCAAAGGAAAGCTTAAAAAGTAGAGGAGGCGACCGGATTGCGCAAATCGGACCTGTACTTAGTTCCCGAGGCACTAGTACACTGTGTAATAAGTTCTTTGATGTTTTGGGAGG
>CAYWHT010000598.1:0-3046 GCA_964458135.1 uncultured Saprospiraceae bacterium
GCCTAAGTTCTGTCGAGGCTTTCCAACGCAGCAAGGCGGAAAAAGAGCAAGTCAAAATTCACAAATTTTGGGTTGTCAGACTATAGCATTACTATCGCCATGACAACCATCGCGGCTAACGCCCGCCCCGGCATGATTCTATACGTGGGGAATAAACTCCTGCGGTATGGTTTTACACCCACCTCCATCGAAACCTTGGGACCCGCTCTGGAAAAAGAAGGTTACCGGTTTGTTTACGTAAGTGATAAGAAGAACAAGGTTTTGCGGCTGCTGGATATGTTATGGGTCATTTACCAGCGCAGACGCCAGGTTGACAAGATTCTTATCGATACTTACAGCACCAGTTACTTTTATTCCGCCTGGCTGTGCGGCTTGTTGGCCCAGGTGTTACGCTTGCCGTATTATCCGATTCTGCGGGGTGGCGCGCTTCCGGATCGGCTGGAGCGTACGCCCAAGCTTTGCGCCCAGTTGTTTGGTGGAGCCGCCGCAAATATTGCTATATCCGGTTATTTGGAGCACGCCTTCGCGGAAAAGGGGTTTTCGTCGGTGGTTATTCCCAATAATATTCCGTTGGAAAAGTACCCTTTTCGTTACCGGGAACGGGTAAAGCCCCGCCTGCTATGGGTGCGTTCCTTTCACGAGACTTACAACCCGGAACTGGCCGTCCGGCTTATGGAGGCCCTGAGCCGGGAATATCCGGAAGCGACCCTGGCGATGGTAGGCCCCGACAAGGATGGTTCACTGGAGCGCTGCCAGGACCTGGCCCAAACCTTAGGCGTAGCCGACAAAATTGAATTTACCGGAAGGCTTCCCAAGGAGGAATGGGTACGCCGGGCGAAAGACTACGATATTTTTATCAATACCACCAATTTCGACAACACCCCGATCAGCGTCATCGAAGCCATGGCCCTGGGATTTCCCATCGTTTCCACCAACGTAGGGGGCATTCCCTACCTGTTGAATGATGGCGAAGACAGCTTGCTGACGCCGCCGGATGATTCGGAAGCCCTGCTACGGCAGGTGCGGCGGATCCTGGAAGAACCGGACTTGGCAGAACATCTCTCCCGGTCGGCCCGCCGCGCCGCTGAGCAGTGGGACTGGGAAGTGATCAAACTCAAGTGGTCCGAAATACTGGATTAACGGCTTTATGCTTAACCATTCCGTTTTAAACTGTAAAGCAAAATGGTAGGACATAATTACCTGCTCGAAAATGTAGTGCTTGCGGCAGGAGATCGCCTATTGGGCACTAGCTTCATCAAGCACCTCAAGGCATGGCGCCGCATCCAGCATGCCACCGAAGCCGAAATCGAGCGCCTGCAAGCGCAAAAACTGGAAGCTACCCTGCGTTTTGCCACTACGCAAACCGGATATTACCGCGATTGGGCGCGTTACAGTAACCTGCCACCCGCGGAATGGCTACGGCAGTTTCCGATTCTTACGAAAAGCCTAATCCGGGAAAACCTCTCCGGCCTTTTAACCGAGCCCCGAGAACGGCTGGCCAAGGTATCCTCCAGCGGCTCCTCGGGAGAACACAGCACGGTCTATTTCAATAAAGAGGACGTTTCCATTATCCGGGCCATTCAAACCATGTGGTGGGAGTGGAGTGGCTATCGCCTGGGCGATTCACTGCTGCAAACCGGTATTTCACCCCAACGCGGGCTGATTAAGCGCGCCAAAGACTTGGTCACTCGAACCACCTATGCTTCGGCTTTTGATTGGTGCCCGGAGCGCTACCTGAAATTGTTGCAAAAGAAAAAGTTCGCGTATCTGGGGGGGTATCCTTCTTCTTTGTACGATATGGCCCGGATCAGCCTGGAAAACGATGTTCAAGCTTCTTTTAAGGCCGCTTTTTGCTGGGGCGACAAGCTGTTTGACCATTACCGCGATACAGTGCGGAAGGCTTTCGGCTGTGAGATGTACGAAAGTTACGGCGCTAGCGAAGGGTTTATGATTGCCGGACAAAAAGACCTCGACTACCTCTACATCATGACCCCTCACGTCTATTTGGAGTTACTCGACGAAAAAGGGGAGCCGGTGCCGGAGGGTGAATTAGGATACGTGGTTGTCACGCGATTGGACGGCCGGGCGATGCCCTTGATTCGCTACCGATTGGGAGATTTAGCTATTCGGCTGCCCCGTAGCGCCTATCCGCCGAATAGAGAGCTGGCATTCCCATTGCTCCAGCAAGTGGTGGGGCGGGATACGGATATTGTTCGCACCCCTTCCGGACAGGCGCTGGTGGTGCATTTCTTTACCGGCATTCTTGAACATTTTTCCGAAATCCGGCAGTTCCGCGCCGTGCAGCGTACCTTGCAGGGAGTAGAAATCGAATATATTCCCGCCGAAACTTTTAAACCCGAAGTGCTGGAGCGCGTCGAGCGACAATTCCGCAGAAAAATATCTGGCAACTTCGACATCACCTTCAAACCGGTGGAACGTATATCCAGCACCCCTTCCGGCAAACCCCAAATAGTGGAGTCACACCTGTGATTGGCTAATTCAAACAAATGCTCAACTACTTCTTAAGCCGGCTCCGGCAGCTTTATAATTCCCCTCATTTCGAATTCCGCAAACCTTTATTACACCCTAAAAACAATAACTGTGAACATTATCTACTTCTACCAGTATTTCGGAACGCCGAAGGGGGGATGGAGCACCCGGGTTTATGAGATGTGCCGTCGCTGGGTGCAAAAAGGCCACCGCGTGTGCGTGGTCACGTCACTTTACGACAAATCGGATCTGACCGCTAGCGGTTGGTACCGCAAACACCAGATTGACGGCATTGAAGTCTATGTCATCAACGTGACGCTTTCTAATAAACACGGTTACCTCTACCGGATGTATACCTTTTTGGTGTATGCGTTATTGGCCACCTTTTTGGGGTTGCGTCGGCGTTGCGATCTGATCGTGGCCAGCTCCGGCCCCCTGACGATTGGGATTCCGGCCCTATTAATCAAATGGATCAAGCGGCGCCCGATGGTTTTTGAGGTACGCGATCTCTGGCCCGGGGGCGCCATCGCCTTCGGCATTATTAAACATCCATTAT